>DATGCY010000293.1:0-3016 GCA_035311385.1 Candidatus Methylomirabilota bacterium | reverse complement strand
TGCCCGAGCATCTGCTGCGGGCCCACGGGGCGGTGAGCGAGCCGGTCGCGCGCGCCATGGCCGAGGGCGTCTGCCGCATCTCCGGCTCACCTTGCGGGCTCGCCGTGACCGGTATCGCGGGCCCCGATGGCGGCAGCGCGGAGAAACCGGTCGGCACCGTGTACATCGGCTGCGCAACGCCCGAAGGCGTCGAGGTGCGCCGCTGTCTCTTCCACGGCGATCGTGTGTCGATCAAGTGGCAGTCGTCGCAGACGGCGCTGGACATGCTGCGCCGCCGGCTCGGACGCTGATGCCGCGCGTCTTCGTGGCCCTTCTCCTGGGCGAGCAGGTCCGCAAGAACGTGGCCGCGCAGATCACGCGGCTTCGCACGCTCTCCAAGGCCGTGACGTGGGTGACGCCCGGGAACCTGCACCTCACCCTCAGCTTTCTCGGCGACCAGACGGACGAGCAGGTCCGCGACATCGTGCCCGCTCTCGAGGAGGCCGCGGAGGGCGTGAGCAGCTTCCCCATGGGGCTGCGGGGGCTGGGGGCGTTTCCCGGGTTGGAGCATCCGCGCACGATCTGGGTCGGTGTGCCGGATAGTGGGGGGGAGGTGCGCTATCTCCAGTCCCGGGTGGCCGAGGCACTGGAGCGCCGGGGCATTCTCTTCGAAACTCGGGCGTGGAAGCCCCACGTAACCATTGGGCGCATTCCGCCCCAGCGGCGATGGCGGCGCGACGGCATGGCCGAGGTACGGTCGGGGCTCATTCGCGCGGGGGCGACGGTCTTCGGCAATAGCCAGATCAGCTCGATCGAGCTGATGCGGAGCGACTTGTTTGCCTCGGGAGCCCGCTACACTCCTATCGCCTCCGTGCCGCTGTCGCCTCCCTGACATGTCACGTATCGCATTTCTGACATTGACACACAGCCAGAGCGCGTCAGGATGGGTCTCGGAGACGAGATTGTTTGACTCCCTGAACAGGGCGCTTCTATCATGAAACTGCTCGTGGAAACGGGCGCTTATCCGCCCCGGAGGACATCATGGCTGAAGTTGTGAAGAGCGATCGCCGGCAGGCCCTCGATCTCGCCATCGCATCCATCGATCGGCAGTTCGGCAAGGGCGCCATCATGCGCCTGGGCCAGGGCGGGGTGATGGACGAGATCGCGACGATTCCCACGGGGGCCCTGTCGCTCGACGTGGCCCTCGGCATCGGCGGCATCCCGCGCGGCCGCGTGACCGAGATCTACGGCCCGGAGTCCTCCGGCAAGACCACGCTGGCTCTCCACATCATCGCCGAGGCCCAGCGACTGGGCGGCACCGCCGCCTTCATCGACGCCGAGCACGCCCTCGATCCCGTCTACGCCAAGAACCTCGGCGTGAACACAGACGAGCTCTTGATCTCGCAGCCCGACACGGGCGAGCAGGCCCTCGAGATCGCCGAGACGCTCGTGCGCTCCAACGCCGTGGACGTCATCGTGATCGACTCCGTGGCTGCCCTCGTGCCGCGCGCCGAACTCGACGGCGACATGGGCGACTCGCTGCCCGGCCTTCAGGCGCGCCTCATGTCCCAGGCCCTCCGGAAGCTCACCGCGGCCATCTCGCGCTCGGGGGGTGCGGTGATCTTCATCAACCAGATCCGGGAGAAGATCGGGGTTATGTTCGGCTCGCCTGAGACGACCACGGGCGGGCGCGCACTGAAGTTCTACTCGTCGATCCGCCTGGACATCCGCCGGCAGGAGACGCTCAAGAACGGCACCGAGGCCATCGGGGCGCACACCAAGGTCAAGGTGGTGAAGAACAAGCTCTCTCCACCCTTCCGGGAGGCGGAGTTCGACGTGATCTACGGCGAGGGCATCTCCAAAGAGGGCTCGGTGCTGGACGCCGCCGTGGAGCAGAACCTCGTCGAGAAGTCTGGTACCTGGCACACCTACAAGAGCGAACGCATCGGGCAGGGGCGCGAGAACGCCAAGAAGTATCTGAAGGAGAACCCCAAGGTCTTGGCGGACCTGGAGACGAAAGTGCGCGCCGCCCTCGGCCTCAAACCGGCCACCGGCGGGGGGACGCCAGCCCCCGAGCCTCAGAAGGCCGCCACCAAGTAGGAGCGTCGATGGATTTGCAACAGCTACTCAGCGAGTGCGTGAAGCGGAGCGCCTCCGACCTCCACCTCAAGTCGGGCTCCCGTCCCATCGTGCGGGTGCACGGGCATCTCGAGACGCAGGACGACCTGCCCGCGGTGACGCGCGACTTCATGCGCAAGACGGCCATGAACATGCTGGGGGAGATCCGCTACAACGCCCTCATGGAAGGCGAGGAGATGGACCTCGCGCATACCGTGCCGGGGATCGGCCGCTTCCGTATCAATCTCTTCCTCTGCCAGGGCGACGTGCGTGCCGTGCTCCGCCACATCCCCGAGCACATTCCTGCTTTCGAAGGGCTGCATCTGCCCAAGGTGCTCGAACGGCTCTCCCAGGAGCGCCGCGGCCTCATCCTCGTCACGGGTATCACGGGCTCCGGCAAGTCGACCACCCTGGCCGCCATGCTCGATTTCATGAACCGCAGCCGCAATGATCACATCGTGACCATCGAAGACCCCGTGGAGTTCGTCCACGAGGACAAGAAGTGCGTGATCAGCCAGCGCGAGATCGGCCAGGACTCCACGAGCTTCGCCCAGGCCCTGCGCGCCGCCCTCCGCCAGGACCCCGACATCATCCTCGTGGGTGAAATGCGCGATGCGGAGACCATGGAAGTGGCCCTCCACGCCGCGGAGACGGGCCACCTCGTGCTCTCCACCCTGCACACCCTGAACGCCACGGAGACGATCAACCGCATCATCTCGATCTTCCCGCCCCACCAGGAAGACCAGATCCGCGCTCAGCTCTCCGCGGTCATCCAGGGCGTGGTCTCCCAGCGCCTGGTCGTGCGGGCCGACGGCAAGGGGCGCGTGCCCGCCGTCGAGGTGATGATGATGACCGGCCTCGTGCGTGACTCCATCCGGGACAAGACCAAGACGCCGCAGATCCCCAACGTCATCGCCTC
>DATGCY010000292.1:0-3523 GCA_035311385.1 Candidatus Methylomirabilota bacterium | reverse complement strand
CAGTACTACTACACGGTGCGCACGGGCGAGGTGCTGGTGAGCCAGCTCGCCAAGGTCGGGATCAAGGTGAAAATCGAGCAGATCGAGTGGGGGCAGTGGCTGTCCCAGGTCTACAAGGACGCCAACTACGATCTCACCATCATCGGCCACGCCGAGCCCTGGGACATCGGGAACTACGCCAACCCCGGCTACTACTTCCGGTGGGACAACAAGGACTTCCAGGCGCTCTACAGGGAGTCCGAGCAGACCGTGGACGACAAGAAGCGCCGCGAACAGTTCGCCCGGCTGCAGAAGATGATGGCGGACGAGGCGCCCGTGGTGTGGCTGTACATGCATCCGCGCCTCGTCGTGACCAAGAAGGGTGTGACGGGGATCTGGAAGGATTTGCCCATCTCGTCGATGGACCTGACCGAGGTCGCCTGGCAGAGGTGACGTCAATTCCCCTCTCCCTCGTCTCGGGGGAGTGGGTAGGGTGAGGGGGAAGGGCTCCTGCGCCGCTTCATCCTGAGGAGGGTGGCCGCCATGGTGGCCACCCTCCTCTTCGTGTCTGTGCTGGTCTTCGTGGTGGTACGGGTTCTCCCGGGCGATCCCGCCATCGTCATGCTGGGCCTCGATGCTTCGCCGGACACCGTGGCCCGTCTCCGCGCCTCTATGGGCCTCGACCGTCCGCTGCCCGTCCAGTACATGGAGTGGATGGGGGGCGCGCTTCAGGGCAACCTGGGCCGGTCGATCCAGTACGACGTGCCGGTGGCCGGGCTCATCCTCTCCCGCCTCGCCGTGACGCTACCGCTCACCCTGATGGCCGCCGCCCTCATGGCCTTCGCCGCCGTGCCCCTGGGCGTCTACGCGGCGACCCATCATCGCCGCTGGGGCGATTACCTCACCATGACACTGTCTCAGCTGGGCATCGCCGTCCCCGCCTTCTGGGCCGGCCTCCTCCTCGTGCTGCTCTTCTCGGTGCACCTGGGGTGGTTCGCATCAGGCGGTTTCGACGGCTGGGGACAGGGCGTGGGCGGGGCGCTCAAGTCCCTCCTCCTGCCCGCGATCGCCCTGGGACTCTTCCAGTTCGCCGTGCTCGCCCGCACCACCCGGTCCGCCGTGCTCGAAGTGCTGCGCGAGGAGTACGTGAAGACGGCGCGAGCCAAGGGCGTGAGCGAGCGCCTCGTGCTGTTCCGCCACGCCCTCCGCAACGCCATGATCCCCATCCTCACTGTGGCTGGGGTCCAGCTCGGGCAGCTCATGGCGGGCAGCATCATCCTGGAGTCCGTTTTCTACCTCCCCGGACTCGGGCGGCTGGCCCTGGGCGCCATCACCGCCCGGGATCTGCCGGTGGTGCAGGGCGTGGTGCTCTTCGTCGCCTCCGTGATCGTCGTCATCAATGCCGCCGTGGACGTGCTGTACGGTCTGACCGATCCCCGCATCCGCTATGAGTAGAGGGCTGGGGCGCCTGCTCCAGCATTTCACCTTCAGTGCCGGGCTCGGCATCACCGCGCTCCTGCTCCTGACGGCGGCCCTGAGCCTGGGCTACACGCCCCGCGATCCGCTCGAGATGTCCATGGAGGCCCGGCTCGAGGGCCCGTCGAGGTCCCATCCGCTGGGGACGGACCAGTTCGGCCGCGATCTCCTGTCCCGCATCATGGTCGGCTCGGAGACGTCGATCCTGGTCGGCGTCATCGCGGTGGGCATCGGCATGGGACTCGGGGTCGCTCTCGGCATGGTCTCCGGGTACTTCGGCGGCTGGCTGGACGAGAGCTTCATGCGCCTCATGGATGCCGTTCAGGGTTTTCCCGCTATCCTCTCCGCGCTCCTCATCACCGCCGTCTTCAAGCCGAGCGTCGTGATCAGTATGATCGCCATCGGCATCACCTTCCTGCCCGTGTTCGCCCGCCTCACCCGGGCCTCCTTCCTGGAGCTGAGGGATCGAGAGTTCGTGTTGGCCGCCCGCGCCCTCGGCGCCGGGGACGCCGCCCTCATCGGCCGCCACATTTTCCCCAACACACTGGCCCCGCTCATCGTCCAGGCGACCATCAGCTTCCCCGTGGCCATCCTCGCGGAGGCCGCGCTCTCCTATCTGGGCCTCGGCACCCAGCCCCCGCACCCGTCGTGGGGGCTCATGCTGCGGGAGGCGCAGGCCTTTCTGGGACTCTCGCCCTGGTTTGCCATCTTTCCCGGCACCGCTATCGCTCTGACTGTGCTAGGCTTCAACTTGCTTGGCGACGGGCTCAGGGATCTCCTCGATCCGAAGATGGTGAGCTAGCGCAAAGACTCTTTCACTCAGCAAAAGGAGATTCGTACGTGCTGAAAGCGTTACTGGCAGTGGCGATCACCGTGTTGGTGACCCAGGCCGCCGTCCTCGCGACCTCGATCTATCTCCACCGAGGCCTCGCGCATCGCGCGCTCACGCTGCATCCCCTTGCCGACTTCTTCTTCCGCATCATCCTCTGGGTCACCACGGGCCAGGATCGCCGCCAGTGGGTCGCCGTCCATCGCAAGCACCACGCCTTCACCGACACCGAGCGCGATCCGCATAGCCCGCTCGTCCACGGCTTCTGGAAGATCCAGCTTGGCAACGTTTACTATTACATCCGGGAGGCGCGGAATCCGGAGACCCTGGCCCGCTGGGCGAAGGATATCCGCGAGGACTGGTGGGACCGCCGCCTCTTCTCGAAGGGGACCTTAGGCGGCATCTGCGGCCTCGTCCTCGCCATGACCGTGCTCGGGCCCGCGTGGGGCCTGTTCGTGGTCGCCGTGCACCTGCTCCTGTATGTTTTCGTGCTGGCGCCGTCCATCAACGGGCTCGGCCACTGGTGGGGAAGGAAGAACTTCGGCAACAACTCCGCCACGAACATCCGGGTCCTCGCCTGGCTCACGGGCGGCGAGAGCCTGCACAACAACCATCACGCCTATCCGTCGAGCCCGAAGTTCAGCGTGCGCCGGTCGGAGTTCGATCCGTCGTGGGTGGTCATCAAGGTCCTAGCCGCCGTCCGCCTCATCACCCTGGTGGGGGACAAGGTCAAGCTGACCTCCTAAAAGCACCCGTCTCCGCCGAACGTTTCGGGCCACGGAAGGGGCGGGGCTCGGCGCGTTTAGGCGGCACGATTCCGGACCGCGGCGGCCACCCACTTGGTCCGTTCGCTCGCGCGTTCCTCGGGTGTCATTCGTTCTCCCCGCGCCTCTATGCCGCGTGTGCTCGCCCTCAGCTGCCGATCTCGATACGGCCCGGCATGATCCTGATTGAGGCGATGGTTACGAGTTCCTCGAGGCGCTCGAGGGCGAGGGTCGGATCGAAGTGCCGCACGATCCACTCGGTCAGGAACTGCGGCACCGCCACGCCCCCCACCCGCACACCGTCTATGCCGAGAGCGAGCGGCCGGCCCGCCGGTCGGGCCACGAGCCGGACCTGCGCCTCGATCGTGGGCCCGAGCCGGTTTACTCGCACGTCTGCCCTTCCCGCTTCGAGGCGCACGGTGACTCCAGTGCCCGCAGGCTGCCCTCGCAAGAACTGGTCCAAGTCGGCTTGCGT
>DATGCY010000291.1:0-2608 GCA_035311385.1 Candidatus Methylomirabilota bacterium | reverse complement strand
CATCGTGCGCGATCAGGAGATCGCCAAGCGCGGCGACCTCTCCGCGCTCGACGCTCCGCCTGCCGGCACCCGCACCTTGAACGCGTCCTATCGCTGGCCCATCCAGACCCACGGCTCCATCGGGCCCTCGTGCGGCGTGGCGGACGTGCGCCCCGACTCCGTCATCGTGTGGAGCTCCTCGCAGAACACTCACGGCTTCCAGGCCACGTGCGCGCGCATGCTGGGCGTGGAGCGCGAGCGCGTGCGCGTGATCTATCTCGACGGCTCCGGCTCCTACGGGCCCAACGGCGCGGACGATGCCGCGGCGGAAGCCGTGCTCCTCTCCAAGGCCACGGGCCGCCCGGTGCGCGTCCAATGGACACGGCAGGAGGAGCACGGGCTCGATCCGAAAGGCCCCGCCCAGCTCCTCGAACTGCGTGCCGCCGTCGACGCCGACGGGCAGATCGCCGCCTGGGAGACGCAGGCATGGTTGCCCGTCGCCACCGCCAATCTGCCCAACGTGCCCCTCATCTCCCTCGACGCCGCGGGCATCCCCCAGACGCCGGGGCGTTCCACGGGGCTGATCTACCAGAACGTGGATCCGCCCTACGCCATGCCTAACCTGAACGCGGTGGTCCACTGGATACCCAACGCCCCGCTCCGTACCTCGGCCATCCGCGCGCCAGGCAAGGTCGCCAACACCTTCGCGGTGGAGTCCTTCGTGGACGAAGTCGCCGCGGTGGCCAAAGTCGATCCCGTGGAGTTCCGCCTGCGCCGGCTCAGCAACCCGCGCGCGCTGGAGGTGCTGAAGCGTGTGGCCGCCCGCATGGGCTGGCAGCCGCGGCCCTTCCCCCGCCCCGTCGATCCCAAGGCCGCCGTGCTCACGGGGCGCGGCATCGCCTTCATCCACTACAAGCAGGAAGAGACGCTGGTATCCATGGGGATGGAGGTGGCGGTGGAGCGCGCCACCGGCCGCATCCGTGTGACGCGGGTCGTCTGCGCGCAGGACTGCGGGCTCATGATCAATCCCGACTGCGTCCAGGCGCAGCTCGAGGGCAACATCCTCCAGAGCATCTCGCGCACCCTGCACGAGGAAGTGGTCTACGATCGCGAGCGCGTCACCACGGTGGACTGGGCCTCGTATCCCATCCTCACCTTCCCCGAGGTGCCGAAGCTCGAGTTCGAGCTGATCCAGCGTCTCGACCAGCCGCCGCTTGGCGTGGGCGAGGCGGCCTCCACCCCCGTGCCTGCCGCCCTCGGCAATGCCGTGTTCGATGCCACCGGAGTGCGCCTCCGCACCGTGCCCTTCCGCGCCGAGCGCGTGAAGGCCGCCCTCGAAGGAGCCCGCTCATGACCATCGCTCGCATGCTCACCCAGGAAGACGACGGCATCCCCGGCTACATGGCGCATCCAGAAGGCGAGGGACGGCGCCCGGGCATCCTCATGGTGCACCACGCGCATGGCGTGACCGCCGACTACAAGATCGACGCGTACCGGCTCGCCACCCTCGGCTTCAACGTGCTCGTGCCGAGCCTCTTCAACATGTTCGGGGTGCCGGGCACGACCCAGATCGGCATGGGAGCGGACCTTCAGGCCAAGCACTCCGACACGGAGTTCCTCGGCAAGATGGACGAGGCGTGGCGCTATCTCGTGGACCGCATGGGCTCGGACCCCGCGCGCACGGGATGCATCGGCCACTGCATGGGCGGGCGACTCCTCATCCCCTTCGCCGCCGACAACTCGAAGGTGCGCGCCATCGTCCTCTACTATCCGTCGGTGCGCGACGAGCCGGAGACGACGCACCGCCCGCGCCATGCCTTCTCGCTCGCGCGGAAGCTCACCTGCGCCTCCATGGTGATCTGCGGAGGCAAGGACTACATCGCCACGCCGGCCATCCAGGGGCCGCTCTGGCAGAGCTTCATCGCCAACGGCCAGCTCGTGGAATGGCACTTCTTCTCCGACGCCAATCACGGCTTCCGGCACCCCGACAATGCGGGCTTCCAGCCGCACTATGCGGACCTGGTCTGGCCCCTCGTCACCAGTTTCCTGCAGCGCACGGTCTAATCAGGAGGCGACTGCCATGTCCATCACGATGCGTCAAGTCGGGCCATGCTTCGCCGCCGAAGTCGAAGGCCTCGATCTCCGGAAGCCGCTCACCCCGGATGAAGTCGTCGCCGTCCACGACGGCATGGACCGTTACGCCGTGCTCGTCTTCCACGATCAGCGCATCACCGACGAGGAGCAGCTCGCCTTCACCCGGAGCCTGGGCGACATCGAGCGTGCCATCGGGACCAGCCTGCGCCCGCTGGGCGACGAGCGTCTGCCCTCCACCTTCGCGGACGTGTCCAACCTCGACAAGAACAGCAAGGTCTTCGGCCGTGACGATCGGCCGCGTCTCTTTGGGCTCGGCAACCGGCTCTGGCACTCCGACAGCTCGTTCAAGGTGGTGCCGGCCAAGTACTCGCTCCTGTCCGCGCGCAGCATTCCGTCCAAGGGCGGCAACACGGAGTACGCGGACATGCGCGCCGGCTACGATTCGCTGGACCCCGAGACGAAGGCCGAGGTGGAGGGCCTGGTCTGCGAGCACTCGCAGATCTTCTCGCGGAGCATCCTCGGCTTCACCGACTTC
>DATGCY010000290.1:0-16050 GCA_035311385.1 Candidatus Methylomirabilota bacterium | reverse complement strand
GAGACGACGGCGCGCGACGCGGCTGATCGCGGGTATCAGGTCGTGCTGCTGGACGATGGCTGCGCCGCGTTCTCGCCTGAGATTCACGAGGCCACCATGCTCTCGTTTCAGGGACCCTTTGGGCGCGTCCGGAGCACGGATGAGGTGCTTGCCCTCCTGAAACCGTGAACCCTCAGGGGCGCCGAGAAGGTGAGCAGGCCTTTCATGTGGCGACAATCGTGATCCACTGAATTATCAGGAGAACACGCTCATGAACCCCACAATCTCAATCGTGAATGGCTCCCGTAGTATTTCTGATGCAGACGTTAAGCGACATCTCGTTGCCCTCCAGAAACAAATCACCCGAGACTTTGAGCCTGCCTGGGGTTGGGGCGCGAATCTCGTATTCGACGCATCTCACTTCAACATGAAAATAGTTATCCGCGATCACGCGGCCAGCGGTGACCTCGGATATCACATTGAAGGCGATAAGCCAGTAGGTTACATTTTCGCCGCAGACGACATAGAGGACGCGGGCGAATATACGTCCACTCTGTCGCACGAACTGCTGGAGATGATCGCAGATCCCAACGTGAACCTTTACGCAGCCGGGCCATTTCATCTCAGGAACCGGCGTCGAGTTGGCTTTTTCGCACTGGAAGTCTGCGATCCAGTTCAGGAAAACTACTACAGCATCGATGGAGTAAGGGTTCAGGACTTTGTCCTTCCGGAGTGGTTCGAGCAGTATCACAAAAAAGGCGCGATGAAAATGAATCACATGAAAACGATTGACGCGCCTTTCACGCTGGCAGAGGGCGGCTATACCGAAGTGTTCTCCAAAGGCAGATGGCATTCATTGACAGGACCGAAGGCCAAACCCAAGTCTCGCAGACATCGACTGCAGGTGAGAATGAACGTTATGCATCACCCCGTGTAGCGCAGTCTAAAGGGTAGCCAACCCTCGCGCCCTTCCAGCGGCGATCGCCCCCGCTCGTGGTTCCGTCTCCGCGACACAACGCACCAGACTGAGACACACCCGACGCTGCTGCCAGGCTCGTGGCCGCGGCGCTGGCCGAAGCTGGCCTTCTCGCAACACGAACCCTCGTCTATTTCGGCGAGCTCAAGGATGTCGCCGTCGCTGCGGCCGGAGCTTTGCGATCCGGCGGACGGCTCATCTTCACCGTGGAAGAAGCGACCGAGAACGACGCCACGTCAACGTACTGCATCAAGCCTCACGGCCGTTTCAACCACCGGCCTCAGTACGTCGAGCGCGTGCTCGTCGAAGCGGATCTGAAGGTGGACATCGCGCGCGCAGCGTTGCAGCGTGGAATCCGGTGCCCCTGTCGCAGGTCTGGTGGTGACGGCAAAAAGACCAACGCCTTCCCGCGTATGCACATGCTAACAATCCGGCTCTCTGCTTCCCACGACGCCGACGGGCTCCTAGGGGAACCGTTCACACCGGCATGTTCCAGAGGGCGATCTCCTTCGCGCGGCGATTGACCAGCCCCTGCACCACGTGGCCGTTGTCCATGTTCCAGCGTGCCAGCTGGCTGGGTACCTGGTCGTACTGCTTCTGGTTCAAGAGCTGGAGCAATGTGCTGCTGCGGAAAGCCTCGTCGCCCACATTGAAGACGAATGACACGAGGGCGTCGAACTGATTCTGGTTCAACGGCACCTTGACGGCCCCGTTGACGACCGCCTCACTGCCTGAAAGATCCTGGTCCAGCAGATCCCAGCATTGCTGCTCGGTAAAGCCGTTCCGGTAGTCCACACCCTGGCCGCCGAGGGTGATCTTGCCCGACGTCCGCTCTGATCGCGTCAGGAGATGGCCGATGCCGATGGTGGGCGCCCCCCCGGAGTCGAGATACTCGTGGGTGACCAAGCCTTCCCACTCCTTGAACAGATTCTTGCCGCGCTGGCCAACGTGCATTGTCATCTGTCGCCTCCTGGATGGTGCCCGGCCCCCGGGGCCCGCCCACCCATTTTGACTACGTGCGGGGAGCGTTCGTGTTGATCGTGATGACCTTGATCACCTTGTCCGCGCACGGCTGGTCGCGGCTCTTGTCCGCGCACACGCCGGAGAACCAGACCTGGCCGTTCCCGAGCATTACGCCTCGCCAGTTCGCGAACAGGGTGGCCGGCTCCTGTGCTTTCACGGCTCGGATGACGTTCTCGTTGAATACCTCGTGGTAACGCTTCAGGAACTCAGCGGGGGTGCGTACCACATGGCGCCCCCGTTCGTCGAAGACATCCAGCGGGTAATGCAGAAGTCTGGCCACGGCCTTCTTGTCGTCACGGACCACGGAATCTTTCAAGGTCTGGAAGAAGGCCAGATACCTTTCGTGCTCGCCGAAGAGATCGTCCATCCTCTTCTCGATCGGCTCTTCCGCCCCGCTGGTCCGGGCGAGCAGGCAGAGAGCGACGGCGACCACGAAAGCGGATCGCCGGGGTCTCGTCACCGTCGACGAGAGGTCTGAGGCGGGCACGGCTCGGGGCCTTTGACCCAATCCAGGAAGTCCAGGGCCTGCGTATCCACACTCCGGGCGGCTCATCCTGCCTTGTTCAATTCCGTGGTCAACAGGTCAAGGAATGCGCTTTGAGCCAGCTTCCGCGCCACCGTGCCCGCGAACGCGCCGGCGGCCGCAGCTATCAGCGGGTTCGTCTGGAACTCCGACACGCCCTGGGTTCCGACCTCGACGGCCCGCATCGCCCCGGATTCGGCCATCGACGAGAAGCCACGGAACCAGGTCACGAACTTGGTGACGACGGCTTCCTGATCTGCCGTCGCCTGCTTGCGCGTTCTGAGCCTCGTCGTCACCGTGCCGAAGAGGCCCGTCTTCCCGTCGCTGCTTTGCAGGCCTCGGAGCGCGTCGTAGGCACTCTCGACGATGACGCGGATCGTATCGCGCAGATATTGCTCGGCCGTCGCGGTCGTGAAGAGCCCTTTGACCTGCTTCACCGAAGCAGGGTTCACCTTGACGTCGAGCTTCGGACCGACGCTGATGGCGCTCTCGGCGATGCCCTTGAGATCCGAGAGGTGTACCGGCGCGACCACACTCTCGCCGTCTATCGTCTTGAATCCGTCCGACGAGAAGAAGTACGCGAGCAGACCCTGCTCGATGCTGTGCGGTACGTCGGCCACGTTCTTCACGCCTCGCACCGCGTTGGCGATCGCCGCGATCGGTATGATCGTGCCAGTGTCCCTGCCGAGGATCTGCTTCAACCGACCGACGCTGGCAGTGTCGTCATCGGCCCGACCCGGCCGCACCAGTCCACCGAGAATCGTGTTGAAGCGTTCTTGGAAATCTTTCGTCGCCTGGCCGATCTCCTGCCCCTCGCGGTCGAGGATACCGACCAGGGACTCGATCACCCCTTCGGGGTTCGTATCTTGCTGCTGGGGAGGAAACGGCAGCCGGCGCCCCAGCGCGCTGCGGACCTGCGCCACCAGGTCGGCAGGATTCGGAAGCTTAGGCAGGCCGGCACCGCCACTCGCCTGGGAATCCTGCGACAGTGACCGGAGCTTGTTCACCACTCCGGACACGGAACTCAGGGCGATGTCGCCGATGAACCCGGCCGAGACGCGCGGCAGAGTCACCGACGTATCTTCGAGCTGAGCAAGGAGTGTATCCGCCGGACTGAGACGAATGAAGAACGGGTTGTCGCCTCCCGAGAGGAATGATGCCAACGCCTCGCCCACTCGGTCGTGAACCATCGCGACGATCGTGTTCGGTATGTCCATGCGGATCCTCCATGAAGCCACGAACGCTCATAGCAAGCGAGAGATTCGCCAAGGCCATCGATACTCGCGTCTCGATGCTCTTAGAGCACGGGCAACATTAGCACGCTGCGGCGGTCCCCTGCCTGGGTGCCCTCCCCCCATCGTGGATCGCCGCCGTCCGGATGAGACTGACGCGGTGACCACCCAGGCCGGTCGCTGACAGGACGTCGCCGTCTAGGCCCGGGCCAGGTAGACGCGCCCCGTCCAGGAAGGCACGTCGCCCAGGACGGCGATTGCGGCCGCCGCCAGATCTTTCCACTGCTCGCGAGGCCAGATCTCCGCGTAGCGCTTGAACTGACGGCAGCTCGAGAAGATCGGGAAGGCCTGGCGGTCGACGACGTCCAGAATCCCATGACAGAAGTTCTGGATTTCGCGCGTGGCGCTCTCCGCGTCAAAAACGACACCCGCATAGACGGAGCCGAGCAACTCCAGCTCGGCCAGCGTGGCCAGGGCCCACGCCCGCTTCTCGCCGGTCGCATTGCGCAGGTCCCACTCCGACAGCTGCCGTGCGGCGGTCCACCATGCGCCGTACTTCGAGGCCAGCCCGCTGACGTCCAGATCGGCGGCCAGTACCGCGGTCATCGACAGGTACTGGGTGATCACCCAGTGGTTGAAGGGCTCGGCGTCCAGGGCCCGGCGATAGAACTCGCGCGCCGACTCGTAGGCTTTGCGCGCGCGGTCCGACTCGCCGGGGAAGAGGTTGCCGATGCGCTTCTCGCTGGCCGCGCTCATCCCCAGGCGCTCGGCGCGCTCGCTCTTGGGCGCCGTCAGCGGCAGGGCGTCGCGCCACCTTTCCAGCTCGCCACGGATGGATTCATAGACGGCGTTGAGGGCGTCTGGGGCCGCCGCCGCGCCGTCCCGCGAGGCCGCCGCCTTGACCATCTCCTCGGCCTGGTCGAACTTCACCTCAATCCGCTGGCGCGTCTGCCGGTTGCGGAACGCCTCTACCTGCCGGTCGAAGTCCCACGGCACCACCGCGTAGGCCACGATGCTGCCCCAGTCGTGCGTGCCGGGCGAATCGGTCCGCAACCGCTGGCGCAGGGCCCGCAACACCCAGCGGGGATCGTCGCCACGCAGCAGCCCCGCGAACAGCACCTCGGTGGCGATCGACGACGCCCGCATCCAGAGGGGGAACTGGGAAGCGATGACCCACGGGATCTCGGCCGCGTGCAGGGCGTGGGCGATGCTGCCGCCCGGCGTGATCACCGAGCCCGTCTGGCCTGAGTCGCAGGTCGATAGGCTGACCAGCGTTGGGCGAAAGCGCGTCGTGCCGATGGCATCCTTCGCCGTGAGTGCCGTGGCCAGAACGTCGCCGCTCACGACCTGCTTGCCCGTGGGATCGCCGTCCACGCACAGGGCGACACCGTAGTGGCGGTCTCCCTCCTGCTCGATCGGCTCGCCGTGAGCCAGGATGTGCACATGCGTGTACTCGCTCTCGGCGCAGGCCCGGCGGATCGTCCGCAGCGAGGCATTCGGCAGCACGGTCAGGAGCTTCTTGACCTCCGGGAGCCGGTCGGTCTGGTTGGCCCTCCACTTCACCCAGGGCTCGACGGCTCGGCGCAGGGCGTCCAGATGGTCCTGGGCCGGCACCGCCGGCAGCCCGTCGGGTGAGGCGAAGGCGAACAGGATGCGGGGCGAGCGGTCCCAATAAACCGGCAGGGGCCGTCCGCGCCGAACCTCGCGAGTGAGCGACAGCGGAACCGTGGGCTGCAGGAACAGGGGCGCTCCGGAGCCGGGGAAGCCGTCCGCGCCGATGGAGAGCTCGAAGGGGATCATGGCCAGCTCGTACGCCGTCGTGACGAGGCGCAGGTGCACGAGCTCGTCCTCGTTGCTGGCCGCGGTGCCGATCTCGGAGAACAGCGCCGGCACCTGTGCCAGTACCTTGCCGAGCGCCTCACCCATCTCGCGAACCTCCGTGGCCTGTTGCTCGGGCGACACCGGCACCCCTCCGGTGACGTAGCGGAGGCGCTCGAGGCGGTTCAGCAGGTGACGGTGCTCGAAGGGGATGTGCACGGTGACTGGCCCGTCGGCGCCGCACAGCGCCAGGTACGGCGTCAGCGGCGAAAGGATCTGGTTGTTCGCGGGGCCCGGCCGGAGCAGTTCCAGCTTGACGTTGCGGATCTGAGCCATGTCAGTTCCTCTCGAACTGCCGCATGACCCGGCGGGACACCGGGTTCCCACCCTCCACGTGAGCCAGCTCGCCGACCACGCGGCCACCGTCGGCCTTGATGCACACCGCGCTCGTCTGGTTCAGCACCAGCGGCTCCGCGTTGAACGTGGCGGCGTCGATGGTACTCATCCGACCGTCGACCAGCACGTCGTAGATCGGCTTGAACGACGCCGTGTCCTTGAGCATGGCGTCGGTGAACCGCATCAGCCGGATCCAGGTGCCGCAGTTGAAATAGAAGCGGTTGCCGCCCATGTCGATGGCCCGCTCGAGGTGCGTGTGCCCGGTGATGGTGATGCCGATCTCGGATCCCACCGCTTTCGTGACGTCGCGGAAGGTGGCGTCGCGGTCGTCGAGATCGAACGTCTTGTCGCCGGCCAGCCAGTCGAGGAGGGCGCGGCGCAAGGCCTCGTCCTTACCGACGCCGGTGATCCAACCGGTCAGCCGATCCCACACGAGCTGGGGCGTCCCCAGCGTCTCGTCCCCGGGGCGAGCCCCGGCCGACCGGCCCGCGAGGTTGCCCTCGGCCGCGAGCAGCATGTCGTCCGCGCTGCCGGTGCCCCTGGCACCGCCGCCCTGAAGACCGCCGGTCAGGTTTGGGCCGAGCAGCTGGTCGGCGGTGACCACGCGCGTGGCACCGGCTGCCGGCGGGGCATACCCCTCGGAGGAGAGCCGGCCCTCGTAGTCCGCGCCGCCGCGCACGCGCTCGCCGACTACAGGGATCACACGCGTGATCCGGCTGGCCAGCGAGGGTTCGAGCACCGCCAGCACGCCGACCGCGGCCTGGTTCTCCGGCTTCAGCAAGTCGATCCAGGCATAGCGGCGTTTCACCTCGTTCATCACGTCCTTGACCATTTTGGTCCCGGCGTTCGGCTCCCACTCGGAAAGGGCTACCGGCCGGCCCGAATTCAGCCGGCGGGAGACGCGGGCCAGGTCCTCGTAGCGGACGTAGTTCCAGGCGTCCACCTCGTTGCCGTGCGTGCAGAACACGCGGACACCGCCGACCAGGCACGTGTAGCCGGCGCCGAAGGTCGAGAACTCGAGCCGGCCCCGTGCCGCTGGATCATCGCCGGCGAGCCGGCTGACGAGCAGCCGCTGAACCGGTGGCAGCGCCACCTCGAGGTCGTGATTGCCGATGACGATGACGAGCGTGCGGTTCTTGGTGCGCACGAACTCGGCGAGGGCATCCCAGATGGGTGAGAAGGCGGGATCCCGATCGATGATCCGCTCGACGGTGGCGACGGCCGTCTCGATCGCGAGATACCCCTGGATGTCCTCCGCCAAGGTGTCGACGACGTCGCCGTTCAACAGGAGTGCGACCTGGCCGTCCGGCCTCTGCCCTCGGACCCACCGGACGAAGGCCGCCAGCCGTGCCGTCTCACCGAGGATCTGGAAGCCCGGGGCGCCACCCATGTGCAGATCGGAGATGACGTGCAGCTCGTCATACGCGGGAAGGTTCATCATTGCCCTCCTGTTCGAGCGTCGTGCGGCAACCTAGCCGAATCGCTGCGGCAACGTCAATTCCCCAGTTTCCACGCGGTCGGCGCCGCGCCCAGCCGGACTTCCCGACGATGAGCAACTCCTGCCTCGGCCTGTTCGCGGCAGTATAGCGAGCCGATGAAACCGCCGCGGTTCGGCGCCCCGTAGACCGACCGTCACGAGACCCGGCCGGTGAACGCGGAGACATAGTTGATCGGCGCGTGGTCGGCGAGGTCCCGCAGTGGTACCGGGTCACCTTGGAAGAGCTTGGCTCCGAAGTCTCGCACCGCGACGCGCATGGCGTGGGCGTCGAGCGAGGTACCGGCCTCGAACACGGTCTTGAGCTCGTGCAGCAAGCGCCCGGCGTCCGGAGTGAAGCCCCCGCGGTAGTCGTGGCGCGCCCCTTGCTGATCTGCGGCAATGCTGTCGGCGGCCGCGTGGTCCATGCGTTTCCCGTGCCGATCGACGTAGATCGCGTCGCAGACATGTTCGTACTCGGGCCGCACGTGTAATACGTCGAGGGCGCGGGCGAGGCCGGCAGCGCCGACCTTAATAAGACCGGTGACGATCGGTTCGACACGCGACGGACTCGAGACGAGATCGATCAGCAGGGTCTCGATGTGCGACGCATCGAATCGCTTCGGCGGAATGCGCGCGACAAGATCGCAGCAATCGATGAACCGCCTCACCGTGACTCCGGCCAGCTCTTGTCTGAAGGCGCGGTCGCCGACCAGGGGTGAGCCGAAGGTGATCAGCTCGCGGCCGCGCGGGCCCAGGTCGGCCGCCGCGAGGGTGGCGAGGGCCGCTCCCAGGCTATGGCCCGTGATCAGGAGTGGTCCGCTCGTCGTGGTGAGCGCCTGCTCGATGTTATCGCGTACCCGCGCATACGTGGCCGCGAACCCGCGGTGGACGTTGCCGCGGCTCGAATCCTGTGAACGCCACGGTATCGAGGTGGCCATCGCGTCGGCGAGGAGGTCTTCCGGCTTGTTCGATTCCGTGCCGCGAAACGCCAGGACCGTCAGGTCCTCGTCGTCACTGGTCGCGATGAAGCCGTCGGTACCACGCGTGGCGGCTCGCTGCTCGGCCGTCTCGCCTCCGATCCAGCCATGCAGGCTGAACTTGATGGTACTGAGCGCGGCGGCCACGGCCTCCCGCTGAGCGTACGCGAGGCGGGACATCTCCGCGCACAGGAGATCGCGGTCGCGCCGGGCCTCCGACGAATTCCAGCCGTCGAAGAACCGCGGCCCGAGGGCAGGCCAGTAGAGCGCCTGAGCGGAGTTCGCGTACGGATACGGATGAGCCATTGCGTCTCCCCCGTTGACCGGATATCAGGTACGGCCCTAGCCCGCGAAGAGCGGCAGGGTGTCCTTGGTGACGTTCGTAGGCCGATAATCCCCGTCCTGCCTGCGGTTCGTCTTCTCGTCCAGGATCGTCGTGCAGCGCTGCCCGAGGCGATTCACCAGGCACGGGTGGAGCATCACCTTCGGGGCCACCGTGAGCTCCTCGCCCGCCGGCCCGATGATCTTCGGCCCGATCGTGCGCACGCCCTCCGGAATGAGCTTCCACTTCGCACTGAGCTCCTCCCAGGTCTTGTCGAACGATTCATGTTGCGCAGGCAGCGCGTTCAGCGTGAGCTCCGGGGTGGGGCGCGCGCTGTCGATCACCAGCCCCTTGGCGGCCGCCTGTCTCATCATGAAATCCCAGGTGGTGTCGCCGATGCCCTTGTCGTGGTAGCCGCCGCCGATGTCGGAGTGCACGCCCGGGAACCAGACCTGCATCACGCTCTGCCCCGCGAGCGCCGCCGCATTCGCCGCCTGCGTCCAGACGGCCGCGACGTACGGGCCGCGGCGCTCGTCGGCCGCGAGGGCTTGCACGGCATTCTCTACCGTGTCGCCAAGGGTGGTGTTGTGGAAGCCCACGATCGGCTCGTTGACGCGTGCCGCCGCCGCGATCGGGACACCAAGCGCGCCTACCGTGTCGTACACGCCGATGAACTTGATCTTGACGTTGCCGTGGGTTGGTAGCGACGCGACGTCGGTGCCAAGATGGCCGATGGCGTCGCCGGCCAACTGCATGAGCCAACTCCGGATCTTGCCGAGGTCCCATCCCGTCGGGTGCGCAGTGACGCCGACCGCCGCGTGAGGAGCGGCCACGTACCGGTCCACGTAGGCTCGCCACACGTCTTGTCTGCTGGGCTTGTCGAGGAGCCCGGCCGCCTTGACGAAACCGCACAGGGAGCGCGCGGTAAAGGCCCCCCGAGAGAACCCGAACAGGTAGATCTCGCTGCCGGGCGTGAAATTGTGTCCGAGGAAGTGATACGCATCCAGGATGTTGTCGGAGAGGCCGGCGCCTGTTGCTCCGCCGAGGAGACGGTCGAACCACTGGCTGCCGACTCCGGCATCGTAGAACAGCGCAACGTCGGAGCTGTCAGAGGCGCGGCCGTTGCATGTCCTCACGCCCTCCTTGAGGGTGACCTCGGGCGGCGAGCCCGCGCTCGCGCGAAGAAACCGATATGTGCGGAAGACGTTCGTTTCGGTCCGGGGCGTGTTCCACGTTCCATCGCAGCACACCACGATCTTCTTCGCCATGCAACCTCCAGATGCCCATGTGACTGATGAGTGTCCGATGAACCATCGTTCGCATCACGCCGCGTCCATCGCGGTGGTCGGGTGGGGTGTCGGCGGTAAGCTCACTAATCCAAAGGCGCGAGTCGCCGCAGTTCCGCGAGGAGGCATCGTACGCCAGCTCGCGCGCGACCGTCCCCCGGGTCCACGAACGACCGTGTGGATCTTCTCCAGCACGGCGGTGGGCCATGGGTGCCGCCGCGCAGTGATCTGCGATCGGCAATTCTCGTCGATGAAATCTTTCTCCTGGTTCGGGGGCGGACACAATGGAAATCTGCCCTTACACCTGGGCGGGCGGACGCGGTGCGCCCAGACGGGTTTCGGGAGCCTCCAGCCCGCACGCTGGAACCGTCGGCGCCGCGCATCCATTCAGAATGACGTTCCCACGAGCGCGAGCGAGGGACGATGACGCTGGCGCGCCTGTCCGCGTTCACGCGTAGGCAGGCTTCGCCTGCTTGGGCGAGATGCCGTCGGGATTGATCGTGAGATAGGGACCGTAGGCGTTGGCCGCGGCATACGCTTGCGGCGGCGCCGCATGATGGAATCGTCCGAAGTGGAAGCTGATACCCTTCGGTCCTTCGCTGACGATGCCCTCGACCTGAAACGCGGGAAAGAGGTGGGTCTGCCGCATGAACGCGGGCAGGGCCAAGTACACGAGCTCCAGCCGCGTCACCTGAACCCGATGGCCCGCCCCCGCGTACTCGTCCAGCTCAGGATCCATGAGTAGCCCGACCGTCAGGGCCTCTTCAAGCGGCCTCATGGAGACCGACGCCTTCTCCCCGAGGGTGCGCCACGTGTGAAAAATACCGCTGACGCGCGCCTGCGATGTACCCGGCTCTGCAAAGACCAGCGTCTTGGCCCCGGCACCGCGGACGGGGAGGCCCTCGACCCCGTACTGGAACTTGATCGTCGCCGGTCCGGCGCCGTGGGTGATCTCCTTGCCCTTCGCATCGAGCTGTGCCACCTGATCGAGCTGCACGGTCTGCGAGACCAGTTCCTTGCCGATCAGTCCGAGCGGCCGAAGGAGTTCGTCGGCTTGGGCGATGAGGCGTTTCGAGGCGTCCGGGTTAAGCACCACGCGCTGTCCGTCCGTCTTCGTGTCGACAAGTCCGTCCCACTTTCGCATCTCGTTTGTGGCACCTTGCGAGGCCGTCGCGTCACGCGCCCAGAGGCCGCCGCTCGCGTGGAAGAAGTGAATGTCACCACGCTCGCTGGCGAGGATGCGGGCGTGCTCGAGTTCCACCGTGCGAAGCGACCCAAGCTTCATTCGTTCGCCCAGGCGCGCGATGGCCGCCTTGCGGTCGTCGAAGGTGGGTGCGGTGAGAGAAAAGATCGGCAGCGAGGCCGGAATCGACGGCAGCTTGGTCTTGATGTCGAGATTGGTCAGCGTCAAAGACATGGCGTCCTCCTCGTTCAGCAGGAACCGTGCGCCGTCCAGAACGACCGATTCGTCGTCGGGTCGGCAGGCTCGCTCGCCGTGAGCAGCTCGTTGTAGGTGTCTGCGCCAGTTCCGGTACAGCGCAGATAGGCCCATTCCACGTCGGAACCCTCGACCGCAATGTTGGCGAGCTTCCACGCCTCGCGGACCGGATACTGCGGCATCCACGGAATCACCGCGTGCAAGAATGCCGCATACATGGCAAAGTACTGCCCGCGCGGGTTCTGACCACCGCCGCTGTAGGAACTATTGTGGAAGCCGCACATGTAGTGCAGGCGATCGAACGCCCCGCACCAACGCCCCACTGGATGTGCCGCCGAGTTCTCGAGCAGCTTGCAGGCATGCGTCGCGAAGATCTCGAGATCGCTCTTGCCGAAACGGATTGTGTCGGACGTCGACACCGATCCGCCCCAGACGGAGAACGCATCCGGGTTGCCATGCGAAGACATCTGCACGGCATCGACGTTGTCGACGCGCTCGGTGTAGTTGGCGGTCTCGACGAAGTCCTTTTCGAGGACGTCGGAGTCGCCGTGGTCTTCCGTCCAGTCGAAGCCGGCCACCGCATCGAGGGTCGAGGCAAACCCCTGCGCCTCAATCCGTCGTCCGTCGATGCCGTCCTTGATCCACCACGACCCGATGTTTCGTGCCATGTGAGTCCTCCTTTCGATGAGTGGGTAAGGCGGGAAATCCCTCTTGTTGGGCAGCCACTGCCGCCGTCACGTCATTCTTTTCACCCCCGCGTCCCAATGCCTTGGAAACATCGGCGACGCCGTCGCTCGCCCTGGAAGTGCCGGGCGGGCGAGGCCGCCGGCTTTAGAGCGTCGCGACGAGCCGGTTGATGTAGTTCATGGCTGGTCTGCACTCCTCAGCGGACTCTGCGGTAGAACACAACACGAACGCATTCCGCGCTTGAGTCTGCATTCCGCCAAGACCTGTGTGCCTCTCTGGCAAGACTGGAAAGGGCCGGGCTGACGTGTCCGCGGCAAACTCGTCCTCACGGCCTTTCAGGGAAGTGACCCAGTCGGGGCAGACGGGACTTCGTGATGGGCGCCGGGGAAGTCGACCGAGAAAGGATAATGGAGAGGGCGTGAGGCCTGATGAGGAATTGAAGAGGCAAGAGAACGCGGCAGTAGGAGGCGACCGAGGACTCCCAGCGGATCGGCAGCTAGGACCCCGATGGACGATGCTCGCGAACGATGCTTCCGTCAGGCTCAAGAGAGGGGGCGTCTGCGACAGCGCAGCCGCGTTGGAACCCGAGGTCTCATACACGAGGGTCACGATGTCGTCACCGTCCCCCCCATCGTAGATTCCGGCGATCCACCATGGATCGGGAGGGGTAGCAAAGGCGATCGTGGGGAGCAGCATCAGTGTCACAACGATCGGAAAAACGGTGTAGATCGCTCGGCCTCTAGAACAGCATCGCCTACTCGGTTGCATCTGATGCTGCGGCCACGAATCTCGGTGCATCTCAGGCCTCCCATCGCCGAGCTGCCAGAGGAGAAGCGCGAGAACGATAAATGCGTGAGGAGTTCGCTGTCAAGGAGAATGGCGGCAGTAAGCACACGTGGACCACCTGACTTCAGGAGTTCCCTGGTCTCTTGGTTGTATACGCTTTTGCGCGTACACCGCTTCTCCGATCGCGTCCCACCCAAGTGTTGTTGAAGGGGACTCGTCGCGCCATGGGCGCGGCAATCGTGCCCGGCATGACGGCGAGCGATACTCGCCTTCGATCCCGGGCCATAACCGAGACAGCGATTCAAGCTTGGGCGGCTCTCCGCTGGAGGTAGGCAGCCACATCGGCTATCGTCACGAGGCCAGGCAAGTCCGTGTCCGGGACCTCCACCTCGAATTCTTCTTCGATCCGGTAGAGCAGCTCGATCGTGGTCAGCGAATCGAGACCGAGGTCGTCCCGCAGGGCATCACCAGGCTTGATCGTCGTGACGTCGCGTTTGAGATATTCCGCGAGCGTCGAGCGAACTCGAAGAGTGAGGTCGGTGTCGATGGGCATTGATCTCCCCCTAAGTCTGGTATGTCTTGAAGACGACCGTCGCATTGTTGCTGCCGAACCCAAACGCGTTCAGCAGGGCGACCCCGACCGACCGCTCGTGCCCCCGCTCCGAGATGCCGGGAAGAGCGCAGTCGGGATCTGGATCATCGTAGTTGATGGTGGGATGAACTAGGCTCGTGTCGACGGTCAAGGCGCAGACGATGCCCGCGAGCGCGCCCGCGGCCCCGAGGGTATGGCCAATGAGTGATTTCGTCGCGTTGATGGCGACCTGGTTCGCCCGGCGCCCGAAGAGGTCCTTGATCGCCTTGATCTCGACCACGTCCCCGATGGGCGTCGAGGTAGCGTGCGCATTGATATAGTCGACCTGAGCGGGCCGAACACGGGCATTTCGCAACGCCATGGACATGGTATGCGCGATCTCCCGACCGTCCTCCCGAGGCACGACCATGTGATGGGCATCGCTCGTCGCGGCATAGCCGGCGACCTCGGCGTAGATGCGCGCATTACGTTTTCTGGCGTGATCCAGAGACTCGAGGATCAAGGTTCCCGCGCCTTCGCCCATGACGAATCCATCTCGCGTCCGGCTGAATGGCCGCGATGCTCGCTCGGGGGTGTCATTGAACGTCGTCGACAGCGCCCGCAGCGAGCAGAACCCCGCGAAGGTGAGGGGCACGATGCTGGCGTCCGCGCCGGCGGCGATGACCACGTCCGCTCGGCCCGCGCGAATCGCTTCTCGAGCCAGGCCGATGGCGTGAGCGCTGGACGAGCAGGCCGTGGAGATCGTCAGGTTCGGCCCTTTTGCTCCACACATGATCGCGAGGGCGCCTGAGGCGGAATTGAGCGTCACTTGAGGAATGAAGTTGGGGACGACGCGGTTCGGCTTCAGATTCTCGTAGACGCGGTGGTACTCCTGCTCGGCAATGACCATTCCGCCCATGCCCGCCCCCATCATGATGCCGATGCGGCGCGGATCTTCCCGATCGAGCTGGAGCCCCGAGTCGGCTACGGCTTCCTTGGTCGCCACCATTGCGAACTGGGCGAAGCGGTCCACGCGCTCCGCGAGGGGCCCGTCGAGGTAGTGCGTCACGCTGAAGTCATGAATCTGGCCGGCGACCTGGGAGCGGTAGGCCTCCATGGGCATGCTCTCGAAGGCGCTGAGTTTCGAGACACCTGAGCGCCCGGCCAGCGCGGCTTCCCAGAACTGACTGACACCGATGCCGATGGCGGACACGACGCCCAATCCCGTCACGACGATCCGAGGGGTCAATGCCGATCTCTCATGCTGTCCTCTCGACTCCCTGTAGTGCTCCGGCCTTGCGGTCTGGTATCGATGCGCGAGCCGGGAGCGATGTGTACGAGCCCCATGCACGAAGTGATGCCCAGAGAAAGGGCACGGCCGAGCGCGGGCTATCTGCCGCGACGAGAAGGGAAGGGAACTAGGGCGCGGGCGGGGCGCGCGGGTGCCGAGAGGTCAGCAAGGAGGAAACGATCGAGCGTTCGTTCGTCGGCAGCTCCGCATCAGTCAGGGTGAAGTGGGGCGATCGGCTCGCCGCGGAGATGTCCTGGACGAGCCCGGAGCTGGCGATGATCAGGCAGACGATGTCATCATAATCGGCATCGTCGTAGATGCCATGGCCCCACGACGGATCAGGCGGGCTCGCGTAGGCGAGGACGGGGAGCCCGGCGGTCAACACGAAGAGGAGGCACGCAAACCAGGCGAACCCCGGACGGAACCGCGGCATAGTGCCTTCGATACGCCTGAACTCAGGGGAAGTCAAATCAGCAGAGCCGGAGCGCCTGGCTCGGGATGTCAGTCAGCGGAACCCAGCCCGCCCGGCGACCTGCCTCGACGGCGCCCGGGGCCTCGGCGAGATGGAGATTGAAGAGTCCCGGCTCCTCGAGATTTCACGGTGTGGCCGCAGGGTGCGCGCACGCCTGCGCGTCGTGCTGGTTGGCATACCGGAGGAAGTCGCGAGGCCCCTAGGGGCTGGCTCCTTGGGGGTCTCTGAGTCTGGCAGATGACGTCAGGGGCCGGCCCCCGGGAGACTCCGCCGCGTGCTAATGTTGCCTCCGCTCTCGCCCGACCATGTCGAGTACGCCATCGCGGGAGGCACCGGCGCTCAGGTGGTCGACGACCGAGCGCAGCTCACACCAGCACCGAGCACGGGGACAGGGGGCTTCATGCAGGAAAAGTCGGCGGGTGAGTATCGCGTCCGGCTGTGGGTACCAGGGGACTGGAACGCCTTCTTCGGCTTCTTCACCAACGTCGCGCTCAACGTCATCGTGCTCACGGGGCTATCGCTCGGCGTTGTCAAGCTCCCCACCGACATCGTCTTCGGGCGCATCCTGCCCGCCCTCGGCATCGCGCTGCCCATCGGCAACATCTACTATGCCTACCTCGCGTACCGGCTGGCCAAGCGCGAGCGGCGGGACGACGTCGCCGCCCTGCCGTATGGGCCAAGCGTGCCGCAGTTCTTCATCTGCGTGTTTGTCGTCATGCTCCCGACGCTCCTCGCGACCGGCGACCCCGTCAAGGCGTGGCGGGCGGGGCTCACGTGGGCCTTCGTCATCGGTGTC
>DATGCY010000289.1:0-4617 GCA_035311385.1 Candidatus Methylomirabilota bacterium | reverse complement strand
ACGGCCATGCCCGGGCGCTGCGCGGCGTCGCGGATCGCCTGCTCGGCCTGCTCGTCACGCTCTTGCGGGCGGGCACCCTGTACGATCCCGCGCGTCGCCATGTCGCCGCGGCTTGACAGCGCGTGGGGAGTCCACTCCGCCTGAGCGCACCCCTCCCCCCGCCGCCACCCACCCCGGTCACACGAGCAAACCTCGGAAACAGCCCAGGCTAGCTGTGAAGGTCAGGTCGCGGGGGCGGGCCGACGGCCGAGCGACCACTTCAGCGCGATGGGCGTGATCATGGTCGTCACCATTACCATGATCACTACCGCCGAGAAGAGCGCATCGTCGATCACGCCCAGCCCCTTGCCCACGCTGGCGAAGATGAGGCCCACCTCGCCGCGCGGCACCATGCCGAGGCCTACGGAGAGTCGGTCCACGGGCCCCGCCGCCACCCCGCAGACGACCTTGCCGACGAAGGCGGCAAGGGTGAGGACGGCGGCCAGCGCCAACGTGCCCGGCTTCGCAAAGCTCGAGAGGTTCACCTGCATGCCCATGAGGAGGAAGAAGACGGGAGCGAAAATCTGCTCGAGAGGCGCCACCAGGCCGTGCACCGTCTCCTCGCGCCCCTCGGCGGCGGACTCGCCCGACGCGAAGTGACGCTCGCCCACGATGAGGCCGGCCGCGAAGGCGCCCACGATGGTAGCGAGACCGATCAGGTTGGCGAGCCAGCCCATCAGGAAGGCGAGGGTCAGGGCGAAGAGCAGGCGGGTCTGCGTCGGCTCCAGCCGGCGGAAGAGGCGCACGAGGGTCCGCGCCACGCGATCGCCGATCAGGATCACCGCCGCCATGAAAAGGGTGGAGAAGAGCGCGATGCGCGCCACCTCCCCCAGGTGAATGCTGCCCGTGGCGACCACCCCCGCCACCACGGCGAGCACGATGAGGCCGAGAACGTCGTCAATGACGGCGGCGCCCAAGATGAGGCGCGCCTCCGGGGAGGTGAGGCGGCGGAGGTCTTGGAACACGCGGGCGGTAATCCCCACGCTCGTGGCGGACAGGGTCGCGCCCACGAAGAGATCGACGGCGAGGGGCGCCCCCGGCAGCATGACAGCGGTGGTGACGAAGCCCGCCGCGAAGGGGCCGATGATGCCGATCACGGCGATCGCGAGGGCTCGCGGCCCCACCCGCACCAGCTCCTCCACGCTCGACTCCATGCCCACCATGAAGAGCAAAAGGGTGACGCCGAGGTTGGAGAGGAGCCAGATCACGAAGGTCATGGCGAGCCAGTGCGCGCCGTTGTTCCCGCTGAGGGCGTCCACGAGGCGCGCCCCGATGGCCCCGGGCGCGAGCTGCGCGGGCGAGAACACCTGGGCGGCCGCCTCGGCGATGGTGAGGTGGGTATCCCAGGTCTTCACCGCGAGCTTGCCGACCTGATCCCAGTGCATGAGCAGCACGGAGACCGGGACCCGCAGCCAGTACCCCACGTTGCCGATGATCACGCCGATGACGAGCTCGCCGAGCACGGCGGGCTGCCCGGCGAACCGGGCGAGGCGCCGACCCACCGCGGCGGCCAGCACCACCACGGCCAGCTCCAGCAGGAACGGCGCGAAAGGATCGGCGTGACCGCCTTCGCCGCCCGCAGCCTGGGCGAGGCCGTGGGCGACAAGCACCAGAGCAGCGCCGCCGAGCCAGATCGGCCAGTGGCGGCGGTTCACGCTCAGTCGGAGTCTCCCGCGCCGACGTCCGCGGCGCCCGGAGTGCGCGCCGTGAAATCCTTGGGCACGGGCTTGCCCGCATCCGTGAAGGCCTTGCGGATCGCCGCCACATTGGGGCCGAAGATGGTCTTGCGCTTGGATCGGCACCACAGGTTCGACCCCATCACGGTATCGAGGGAGCCCTGGAAGCGCGGCATCACATAGCGTGCGAAGAGCTCGTAGCTCTTGAGGGTGTCCTCGCGGTTCGCCCACTCGTTCGCCCGGAAGAGGACTCCGCCGAAACCGCCCTTGGAGAAGTCGATGAGGCGCTCGATGCCCTTGATGACGGTGTCGGGGGTGCCCACGAGCGTCGTGCCGGCCTTGACGCCGTCGCGGATCGGATCGTCCGAGCGTCCGGGTGGCCGACCCAGCGTCTCCTCGAAGTACGTCACGGTCTCGTGACGCTCTCCCGCGTGTATTTGGCGCAGGGCGAGCTCGTCGTCGTCGGCCACGTGGCAGTTGACGACGAGCCGCCACTTGCCGCGGTCCATGCTGGTCCCGTGCTCGGCGGCCGTCTGCTCCGCGATGCGCCAGTGCTCGGCGATGGCATCGGGGCCGCCGGGCAAGCCCGCTCCCAGCGACAGAACGCCGAGCCCGTGCTTGCCTGCGCTGATCATCCCCGCGGGTGTCATCACGCTCGCCACCGAAATGGGGAAACAGGGATCGGTGTAGGGGGCCAGATGCAGGCGCGCGTCGCGAAGCTCGAACCAGTCCGTCTTCATGGTCACCGGCTCCTCGCAACGGAGAAGCGCCATGATGGCGTCGAGGGCCTCGTCCATGCGCTCGCGCTGAGTGCTCGCTTCGATTCCCAGCATGTAGGCGTCGGACACGAGGGCGCCGGGGCCGCAGCCAAGCATGGCCCGCCCCCGCGTCATGTGATCGAGCTGGACGAAGCGCTGGGCGACCAGGAAGGGATGATGGTACGGCAAGCTGGTGACACCGGAGCCGAGCATGATGTGCTTCGTGCGCTGGGCGGCCGCGGCGATCATGATCTCGGGCGAGGCGATGAGCTCCCAGCCCGCGGAGTGATGCTCGCCGATCCACACCTCGTCGTAGCCCAGGTAGTCGAGCCACTCGATGAGCTCCATGTCACGGTCGATGGCCAGCGTGGGATTCTCCCCCACGCGATGGAAGGGGGCGAGGAAGATGCCGTACTTCATTCCGCGATGGGTCATGGTCTCTCCGTGGACAGGGTGAAGCCCGGAGCTAGCGGGCGAGGGTCATCTCGGACACGATCAGCCGGAAATCGGCGCGGGGCTTGAAAGAGACGCGGCGGCTGGTGCCATACACCACGACCTCCTGGAAGAGCTCGACCGAGGGCTTTTCCTCGTGGAAGATGGCGGTGGCCTCCATATAGAGCGCCTTGCGCTTCTTTGGATCGAGGGTGAAGCGCGCCTGCTCCATCAGATCGTGGAAGCGCTGCCCGGGCTGACTGCCCACCCAGTACTTCCCGTTGAATCCCGTGGGATGAAAGATGCGCCAGAGGCTGCCATCGGCGTCGAGGAGGGTGGACTGCGGATTGCCGAGAAAGAGTCCCGAGGGCGGCACGGCGCGCTCGTTGTTCATGCGCTGACGCGCGCCCATCTCCATCATCTCGAGCTTGGCGCGGATCCCCACCTTGCTCCACATGTCGGCGATGGCTTCCATGAGGGCCTTGTCGTTGACCATGGTGCCGTTACCGAAGTAGATGGTCACGTCGATGCCATTGGCATAGCCGGCCTGGGCGAGGAGCGCCTTGGCCCTGGCGGGATCGTAGACATAGGGTTTGAGCGCGGGATTGTAGCCGAAGTCGGTGTCGGCGAGACCGCCTCCGTACGGCTTGCCCATCCCCGCGTAGAGGTTCTTGATGAGGGCGGGCACGTCGAGGGCGTAGTTCAGCGCCTGCCGCACGCGCTTGTCGGAGAGCGGCGGTTGGGTCGCGTTGATGGACAGGGCCACGTAGCGCGAGGATGGCACGGAGAGCAGGCGCGTGTTCCGGCCGTCCGCGATGGCCTTCATGCGGTCGGGCGGCACGTTGGTGATGACGTCCGCGTCGCCCTTCTCGAGGGCGATCACGCGTGGGAACTCGTCGGGGATGGGCTTCCAGATCACGCGCTCCACTCCCGGCGCCTTGCCCTCCCAGCCCCACCAGTCGTGATTGGCCTGCATCACCAGTCGCTCGTCCTTCACCCACTCTACGAAACGGTAGGCGCCCGTGCCCACCGGCCGGCGCGCCAACTCCTTTACCCCCTCGTCGGTGGTGAGGCGCGCCGGAAGGATCTGCGAGCCCATCTGCGCCATGCGCACCGGCACGAGAGGGTCGGGCTTCTTGGTCAGGATGCGCAGGCTCTGCGGACTCGTCACCTGCACCGCCTCGATGGTGGTGAAGCCCGGTGTCACCACCGTCCTGCCTGGCTGCATGTTGCGCTCGAGCGTCGCTTTCACGTCCTCGGCGGTGAAGGGGCTCCCGTCATGGAACTTCACGCCGGGGCGCAGGACGAACTCCCAGGTCGTGTCGTTCACCGTTTTCCACGAGGTGGCGAGACCGGGCTGGAGCTGCAACGACGTGTCCCAGCGAGTGAGCGTGTCGTACACGTTCACGAAGTAGTTCACGGTGAGGACCTGGGTCGACCGCCCGGGGTCCATGGTGGTCGCCTCGGCGGGCTGGGAGATGACGATCTGGGCGGTCTGGGCCGCGACGGGAAAGGCGGTAGCCAGGACGAGGACGGCGGCAAGCGTCGCGACGCGCATGTCCGAGGCAGTGTACCGCCCCCGGCTGCGGCCTGGCAACGTGCCCCGCGGGGGCCCGAAAAGCTTGCTCCGGAGCATCGGCTCGTCTATCCTCAGGTCCCGATTCGCCGAGACCTGACGCGCAGCGTCCATCCACACGGCTCGAGCATGGAGG
>DATGCY010000288.1:0-7116 GCA_035311385.1 Candidatus Methylomirabilota bacterium | reverse complement strand
ATGGTCCGCTTCAACGGCAAGTTCGTGGACATCGGCAACATCGTGCCGCAGCCCGTGAGCTTCCCCGCCACCAAGGTCATCACGCAGCAGATCCACTGGACGGGGCTCATGCACTACAACCCGTGGATCATGCCCGCCGCGCTCGATTTCCTCGTCCGCACGAAGGACAAGTACCCGCTCTCCAAGGTCGTCTCGCACAGCTTCCCGCTCTCCGAGGTGAACCGGGCCTTCGAGTTCGCGGAGTGGCAGGGCAAAGGCGCCGGCAGCGCGGCGACCCGGGTGATCCTCAAGCCGTAGCGACGGGCTCCATCAGCCAGTCGAGGATCCGCGGGTTCTCGTCCCGCGGATAGGTGTGGGAGAGATCCTCGATCTCGCGGTAGACGAGCCGGGCCCCTGCGGCCTGCAGGGCCTGGCTCGTCAGCCGCGCCGAGGCGACGGGAAACATCCAGTCGAGCGCCCCGTGGACCAGGTAGATCGGCCGCCCCTGCGCTCTCGCGAGGTCTCCGTTGACGAAGAGCGCGGGATGGAGCACGCCGCAAGCGGGGGCCAGATGCGTGAAGGGCATGCCTTCGCGCAAGCCGCAGAAGAGCGCATAGGTCGCGCCGTCGGACATACCGGTGAGCAGCACGCGCTGGCGGTCCACCGGATAGCGCGCGGCCACCGACGCCACCATCTCGCGCAGCGGCTCCGCATCGACGTCGGGACCCATCATCGACCAGGTACGATCCTGCGAAGTGGGCGAGAGCACCAGCATGCCGCGCGAGCGCGCCTCCCGGAGCCAGCTCCACAGGAAGTCGCGCCCGTGCCCGTGGCCGCCGTGAAGGGCGACGATGAGCGGCACGGGCGACGTGCCATCGCACGGCTCGGGCACGTAGAGCGAGAAGCCGCCGCGCTCCGTCCTCTCGTTCGAGGCATGAAGGATTCCCACCTTCGCCTCGTCCTCGCGCAGCGCCGCCGCTCGTAGCCGTGCGACGAGCGCATCGTCGTCGCGCCGGCCCGGCTCGAGGAACCACCGGCTCACCGGGTCGAAGACCGGCGCCAGCGGATAGAGCGTCTCCTGGATGCGGCCGAATCGCCGGAGCGCTCGATAGAGGCCGATGGGCCCTTCGGCCGAATGCGAGGCCTCCACGAAGGCCTCGACGAGCTCGAGGGTTTGCCGGGCGGCGGCCAGCAAGGGCTCGCGCATGAACGACAGCTCCGGCGCCCAGTCGAGGGCCTCGACGGTCTGGAGCGGGCCGGACAGGCTCTCGCGGCAGGGAGCGAGCTCGTCGGCGAGGCGCGGAGCCAGCGGTGGATAGAGCTGCCGCTGCACCCAGCCGACCCGCTCCAGAGTGCCGAGGAGTGGCGCCAGGAGCTCGGCGACGGCATCGAAGAGCTTCGGCTCACCCGACACGCACCCGGCTCCGATGGATCACGAGGCCTTGCGGCTCTCGTAGACTTTGGTGAACACCCGCACGTAGTTGCCCCCCATCAGCTTCGAGGCTTCCTCAGGGCTGAACCCCTGCTTGAGAAACAGATCGGCCACCGAGGGCAGATCAGCATAGTTCGACCAGACCTCGTTGACGCCGCCCTCCATGTCGGTGCCGATCCCAACGTGGTCCACCCCAGCCACGTCGACCAGGCGCGCGATGTCGGCGATCCAGGCTTTGGCGTCGACGAACTGGTAGCCGTTGGGCCAGACCCCGATGACGCCGCCCACCTGCACCATCAGCCGCGCATGCTCGATCGAGATGAGGCGCGTGTAGGGGCGGAGCGGACCTCGGGCCAGCGAAGTGTGGGAGAGGATGAATGGCACCGACGTGATCTGAGCGGCCTGTTCCACCAGCTCGTAGGTGCCGTGGGCCGCGTCGACGACGATGCCGAGTCGGTTGCACTCGCGGATGACCTGGCCGCCGAGGGGGCTCAGGCCGTTCCACCGGGCCGGCTCCGTCTGCTGGTCGCCCAGCTCACTCGGCATGTAGTGCACGATCTGGAGCTGCCGGATCCCCCGGCGGTAGACCTCTTCCACCCGCTCGAGCTTACCCTCCATGAAGTGGCAGCCCTCGATGGTGCCGATGAGCGCGGGCCGGCCGGCGGCCTTGGCGGCGGCGAGATCCGCGGGAGTGAGCACGCGCGTGAGCCCATTCGCGGGAATGAGGAGCGCGTCCATGAAGTCCAACCGGCGCTCGGTGAAGTCGTGAAGCTCCCCCGGCCGCGGGTCGCGGTACTGCTTGATCACGCCCGTGGTGGGCACACGGCGGATCACCGGCCCATCCGCCGAGTGGCAGAGGCACACCGCCGTCATGTGTCCCTCGCGCATCCGCCCGGCGAGGTCGTAGCGCGGCTCCCGCATGAATCCCGCTCCCGCGGCGTGGGTATGCATGTCGACGGAGATGGTGCGATCTAGGAGGGCGGGCACGCGCGGGTCGAGCTCGGATGTGCGCCGACCTTCGACGCTCGAGCACGCTTCGAGGAGCAGCACCCCTGCCGTGCCCAGCACGCCCCGGAGCAGCTGACGCCGGGTGGCGCTCGCCGCCGTCACCGGGACAGCCCGGTGAGGCCGAAGGCTGCCCAGGCGTAGGGGTGAGGGAAGGTGCGCATGGTCTCGAGCTGGGCCTGGCGGAGGGCTTCAACTGGTCCGGCGCTCTCCAGGCGGCCATAGAAGGAGCGCACCAGCTCGAACGTCGCGCGATCGTCGACCTTCCACAAGGTCGTCACCACGGCCGGGGTGCCCGCGTAGAGGAAGGCGCGCTGCAGCCCGACCAGCTCGTCTCCGCGGGAGAGCTTGCCGAGCCCGGTCTCGCAGGCGGAGAGCACCACGAGCCGGGCGTGCAAGTCGAGGGCGAAGACCTCGCGCACCTCGAGACGGCCGTCCTCGCCGGAGCCGGGCACCAGGAGCATCGCGGAGGAGAGCGGATCGTCCTCGCTCAGCTCGCCATGGGTGGCGAGATGCACGACGCCCGCTCCGCCCAGGAGCTTCTTCACCTGCGCCTCCGTCGCCTCCCCACGCACGAGCACCGTCGAGCCCGGCTCGCGCTGGCCGACCATGCGCGCCTCCCGCTCCGCCCACGGCAGGGCGAGCTCCGCGCCCAGATCCGGGTTGCCCACCACGAGGGCCTGTCCGGAGGCGCCCGCGCCCTTGTCGGCAAGATAGCGCAGCACGCTCGCGCTCGGCAGCGTGCTCAGGGCGAAGTCCTGGACGAGCCAGTGTCCGTTCGTCGAGCGCAGGGCTCCGAAGGGAAGGTAGTGCAGGACGCCGTGAGGGACGATCACCACGCGCGTGCCGCGGATCTGTTGACGGGCAGGCTCGAGCAGGCGGCGATAGAGCGCGCGCGCCTGGCTCTGCACGTCGCCGATCGGCGCTTGCTTGGTGATGGCGGTCCTGAACTTGCGCACCTCGGCGATCAGGGACTGTCGATCGCCGGGCAGCGTCACCACGGTGGAGCGCTCCCGCTCCACCACCCAGACGACCACGCCCCCGTCTCCTACCAGGTACTCGAGGAGGGTCACCTCGGACGGCAGGAGATTCTGGATCTCGCTCAAGGTCACGGGCTCGACGACCATCAGCGAGGCCTGCTCGAGACTCTCCTTGCGGACGCGATCGAGGAAGGCGCGATAGTCGCGGTCGAGCGCTTCGATCTGCGTGCGGGCGTCGGACTCCGGCGACTCCGCTCCCTCGTGCGCGGCGGCCTGAGCCTCGCTGAGCCGCGCGCGAAGCCGAACCTCCTCGTCGACGAGCGCGCGAGTGCGGCCCTTCGACAGCGTGGTGCTGTTGCCCAGGAGATCGAGGAAGGTTCGCGAGCGGCTGCGCTCGGCAAGATCGAACGCCTCGTCCGGCTGGTGGGCCTTGAGCGCGAGGAAGACCGCCTGCTGGTAGATCCCCTGCTTGCCCTCGAAGTAGCCGCTCCGGAGATCTGAGTCGCCGAGGTCGGCTCGGATGTCCTCCACGTGGCGCACCGCCTCACGGGAAGCGGCCAGCGCATCGTCGGTCCGGCCGAGCTCAGCGTAGGCCCGGGCAAGGCCGCCGTAGAGGTTGGGCAGGCCGCCTACCCGACGGAGCTGAGTGGAGAGCGCGATGCCCTGCCGGTAGAGATCCGCCGCCCGTGTCCAGTCCTTCCGGGAGACGGCGAGGTTGGCCTGGCCGGACAGGATGTCGATCTCGACCTCGTGGAGTCCGGTGGCGCGCGCGTACTTCAAGCTGCGCTCGAAGGCAGCCTCGGCCTCGTCGGGATGCTTGAGCGCGAGCTGAGCCCGCCCGATGCCGTAGAGCGACATCGCGTTCCAGCGGCGGACTTTTGTCCGCAAGCCCTCGGAGGCCCGCCTGCCCATCGTCGCCTCCCACTCCTGGAAATACTGCGAAGCCTGCGTGTTGCGGGCGAGCGCCGTCTGGTAGTCGTGCTTCGCGTAGGCGACCATGGCGAGGTTGTTGAGGAGGTAGCCTTGGACCTGCCCCTCGCGCCGGCCGGTGAGTCGCGTATTCGCGAACTGGAGCCCTTCCTCGAGGACCTGGGTCGCCCGGTTGAGGTCGCCCACGTTGCGATAGGCGGCGCCGAGCTGGGAGTGCACCGAGGCCCAGGCCATCAGATCGGATGGTGACGGGTCCAGGGCCTTCTTGTAGAGCTCGAGGGCGTGCGTCCCCGCCTGGATCGCCTTCTGGTAGCGGCCGAGGCGGAGGGTGGCCATGGTGGCAGCCACGAGGGCATGGGCGGCACGCAGCGTGTTCCCCTGCTGCTCCGCCTCCTTCGCCGCCTTCTCGTAGTAGGCGAGGGCCTGAGCCCCCTCACCCCGATTGATGGCATCCATCACCTGCAGTCCGCTGAAGCCGTACTCGCCGGACCCGAGCTCTTCCTGTGGCTTCTGGTTCTCCTTGGGCTGGGCCTGGTGCCCGCCCTGCTGCTGCTCCGTGGCCGGCGCCTCGGGCTGCCCGCTCCGGTTCCGGCCGAGACCGCGCTGCGCCTCCGCGGGAGGAGCGAGAGCGGCCAGGGCGAGCGCGACGGTGACCAGCACGAGGCCCAATGCTCGCGTCCGCATGGTCTGCCTAGGCCGGGCCCACGAAGCCGATGTAGGCGCCGCAGGCATGTTCGGGGCTCACGAGCATCGCCTGCTCGCCCGTGTTGCGCACGCCGCGGGCGGGAGGCGGCACGCCGTGATCGGCCATCCAGCGGGCGGCCGCGTCCATGCTGTGCGTCCGGTACAGCACCTGGAAGGGCCCCGGTCCGCGGCGGGCCAGAGCCTCCGCAGCAGGACCGGGCTCGGCGGGCTGGGCCACTGTCAGCCCCGTCGGCCCCAGATCGAAGACCGCCATGTCTGCTTTGATCACGGCGCCGCGCTGCACGGGGGGCGCAGGCATCCCGAGCACGCGGCTATAGGGCGGAAGGGCCGCGGCAAGGTCGGGCACTGCGATGTAGACGCGGTCCGTGCGGAGGACTCCGTTTGGATGCTGGCCTGCTCGCGGGACCTGGGCGCGGCGCTCCACGAGCGGCGTCAGATGCTGGATGAAGAGCAAGGGCAAGGGTTCGCGCGGTCCCAGCACGGCGAGCTTCCAGGCGAGCGGTCGGCCGTCGGGAGTCTTCCGCGAGCCATCCGTGGGGTCGCTCACCTCGACCCCGCGCTCGCGCATGGCATGCACGTCGGAAGCGAGATCGTCGCTCTGCACGATCACGAAGCGAAATCCCCCGCCCCGGTCGAGGAAGTCGACGAGGCCGCCCTTGGGGCTGGCCGCGAGATACGTGGCGCGATCGCTGACACTCGCGAGCTCGAGATAGTCGTCGCCGTGGAAGGCGATGGCGTTGTGGGTGCCCCGGTTGCTGCTCACGCCGCCCGGATAGATGTCGAAGCCCAGACGTCGGTAGGCCTCGATGCCCTCGTCGAGGCGGGGCGGACAGATCATCACGTGGTCGATGCGGGTCAGCATCGCCCCGCCGCCGTCACTTGCGCAGGCCGTACCCGATGAACACGGCCAGTCGGTGGATCCGCTGGGCAAGCCAGGCGAGCGGACCCTGCTGCACGTAGTAGGTCAGCATCAGCGAGTCGCGCTGCCCATCGGCGTCGGAGGTCTGGGGCACGCTGTGCCAGCTCTGGTGGCGGATCACGGGGAAGGCATAACCGGCCGCCGGCAGGAAGCCCAGCCGCTTGGTGCGGAGCGCCGCCTCCCCGTTCCGTCCCTCGTGGAAGACGGTGCCCATGTGCGCCTGCGACTCGTCCCGCGGAAGGTAGAGCTGGACGGTGATCGCCTTGCGCTGCGCGTCCCCGTGGATCCCGATGCGATAGCCGCCGAGGTCGCGGAGGAGCATGGGCACGGGATGGAAAGAGAGCTCGTCGACGCTGCGGCTGAAGCGCTGCTCGAGGGCGGTCCGGAACTTGGCCTTGAAGGCGTCCTGCAGCTCGCGCGAGCGGAGCAGCCGCGAGAGCCGGCGCCAGTACGCACGCTGGGCCGCGGGCAACCACACGATGTGCTCGGGCAGGAGATAGAATTTGCGGCGCGCGCTGGTGCCGTCGGGGCGCATCGCCTCCCGATGGGTCAGCTGGCGATAGCGGCGCGTCTCCGGCAGGTGATCGAGCAGTCGACGGTACTCCGCCGGAGGGAACAAGTGCTCCAGGTACAGGTGGACGAAGGGCGCCGTCTCGAGAGGCGTCGCGGCGACCCGGCCGGCGAGATCGATCCCCGCGGGCGCGACAGACTCTACCGGGTGAGGCACACCACGCATGGCCAGCCGCTCCTCGAAGCCTCTCGTTTCTCTGCGAGCGCTACACGCTTCCGGCATGATACCAAACGAGATCGCGGGCGGCCAAGGCTTGGGGAGCGCCGTATCGTTTGATTTCCAGAATCGCATGCTCCATGATGGCCGCCGTCGACCATCCACGCGGTGGAAGGGGGTGAGCACGTGGCCAAGGGCACGGGCATGCGGAAGGAAAAGAAAAAGCCCAAGAAGAAGAAGTAGCCTCGATGAGCCGCTCGCTCCTCTTGAGCTGCGATGCGGTCAGCAAGGCCTACGGGACCCGGTCTCTCTTCGAGGAGCTGTCGTTCGGGCTCTTCGAGGGAGACCAGGTCGGCCTCGTCGGAGCCAACGGCTCGGGCAAGTCGACCCTCCTCAAGATCCTCGCCGGTCTCGAATCACCCGATCGCGGTACCCGCTC
>DATGCY010000287.1:0-11575 GCA_035311385.1 Candidatus Methylomirabilota bacterium | reverse complement strand
TCACGAGCCGTCGCTGCGGCGGAAAGCTAGTGGAGGGCGCGGTCCCATGCTTCGAGGAGGCGGTCGTTGTCCTCGCGGGTGCCGATGGAGATACGAAGGTGGCCGGGGAACCCCACCGCGGCGCCGTCCCGCACCAGGATGCCCGCCTTCAGGAGCGCGATCCGGATCTGGTCGGCGTGCTCGCCTACGCGAGGCAGCACGAAGTTGGCCTGGGAGGGGGGAGCGGGTGCAGCGCGCCGGGCCAGCTCCGCGAGGAGGCGCGGGCGTTCCGTGAGGACGAGGGCGCGCGTCTGCTCCAGATACTCAATGTCCTCGAGGGCGGCCACCGCTGCCACCTGGGCGAAGCGGTTCACGTTGAAGGGCGCGCGCACGCGGTTCACCCAGCCGATGGCCTCGGGCTGGGCGACGAGGAAACCCACGCGGAGTCCCGCGAGCCCCGCCACCTTCGAGAATGTGCGGAGGGACACAACCCGCGGCCGTCGCCGCGCGAGGGCGACCCCGTCCGGCGTGTCGGGATCGTCACAGAAGTCGCGATACGCCTCGTCGATCACTACGAGCGGGGGCTCGTCGCCGAGCGAGGCGAGAAAGGAATCGAGGGGCCCGCGCCGCACGATGGTGGTGGCGGGATTGTGCGGCGTGCAGAGGAAGATCACTTTTGTCCGCGGCGTCACGCGCGCACGCAGGTCGTCGAGATCCGTCTCGTAGCCTCGCAGGGGGCTCGCCACGACCGTGGCGCCGGCGAGCCGCGTCTCGATCGAGTACGGCTCGAAGGACGGGTGCGGCATGAGGATCTCGTCGCCCGGCTCGAAGGTGGCGTGCGCGATAAGCGAGATGATCTCGTCACCGCCGTTGCCCACGATGATCCAGTCCGTCCCGATGCCGAGCCGCTTCGCAATAGCCTTCCGCAGCTCCGTCGAGCCCGCGTCGGGGTAGAGATGAGCGCGCGCGGCCTCGCGCCGAAGCGCTTCCACTACCTTCGGCGGCGGTCCGAGCGGATTTTCGTTGGCGGAGAGTCGCCGCAGGGAGGGCAGGCCCAGCTCTGCCTCGAGCGCTTCGAGCGACTTGCCTGCCTCATATGGAGTCACTGCGGAGAGTGCGTCGCGCCATATTCGTTTCATGGTTCACTATTCTAGTGTGTGGTGCCGCGGGACGCGAGCCGGCCGCGCCCGCGCTCCAAGTCCGCGCCATGTTTGACATCTCCGGCGCTGCCATGTAACGTTTCGGCATGTCTGCGGACTTGTTCCGCCAAGTTCGGCGCGTGGAGGCGCAGGCGGAGCGAGGCTTCGAGGGCACCGCTGCCAAGGGCGCGGAGCGCCGGCGGCGGCTGAGGCTCGAGCTCCTCCGCCAGCACCTCTCGCAGAACGTCGACTTCCTCAAGGCTGCGCATCTGGGCGGCGCCTCGGGGCAGCAGTCCGTCCAGGCCTACGCCTCGTTCATGGACGGCTTTCTTTCCACGCTCTTCCGGCTCTCCGTGGAAGACGCCAAGAAGGAAGGCGCAGCGCCGTCCCCCATCGTGCTGGTGGCCCTAGGGGGCTACGGACGGGGCGAGCTGGGGCCGCTCTCCGACCTCGACCTCATGGTCATCTACGACGGCGAGATGAGCCCCTACGTCCAGCGGACGACCCAAGGACTGCTTTACACGCTCTGGGACCTCGGACTCACGGTGGGACACTCCGTGCGGAGCCTTCCCGACTGCGTCGCCATCGCGCGCACCGACTTCGCCTCGCGTACCTCCATGCAGGAGGCACGCTACGTGGCGGGCGACCGGCGGCTCTTCCAGCGCTTCCGCAAGGTGCTCGCGGAGAACGTGTACCGCAAGGACTTCGGCCAGTTCCTGGAGACGGCGCTCGCCGAGCGCGACCAGCGCTATCGGAAGTTCGGCGGTTCACCCTACATGGGCGAGCCCAACGTGAAGGAATCGGCAGGGGGCCTGCGCGATCTCCACACCGCCATGTGGCTTGCCTCGACCAAGTTCGGGGCGCGGACCCTTCGGGATCTGCTGGAGAAGGGGCTGATCACGCGGAGCGAGGAGCGGCTCACCGATGCTGCCCTCACCTTCCTGTGGCGGGTGCGTAACGAGCTCCATTTCCTCTCCGGCCACAAGAACGACGTGCTCTCGCGGGACATCCAGCCCCAGATCGCCAAGCGCTTCGGCTACGAGAGCGACGAGTTTTCCCTCGACGTCGAGAAGTTCATGCGTGACTACTATCTTCACGCACGCGTCATCCACCGCGTGTCGAGTCGGCTCATCGCCCGCTGCCAGGAGACCCTCTCCCGCCGCGGCACCGTGCTGCGCCGCCTGCGTCAGGAGGCGCTGGCCGACGGGCTGGTGGTCATGGACGAGCGCATCCACCTCGTGCACGCGGACGGTCGGGACTTCCGCGCGGAGCCGGCGCGGCTCATGAAGGTGTTCTGGCATTCCCACCGCCTGGGTCTCGAGGTGGGGGTGGACGTGGAGCGCGCGGTGGAAGAGGCGCTCGATCTCGTGGACGATGGCTTCCGGCGCTCCCCAGAAGTGCGCGATCTCTTCCTGGACATCTGCCGGAACTGGGGACGGGTGGCCCAGACGCTGCGCCAGATGCACGAAGTCGGGTTCCTCGGACGCTACCTCCCGGAGTGGGAGGCGCTGACCTGCCTGGTGCAGTACGACGTCTATCACAAGTTCACCGCGGACCAGCACTCCCTCATCGCGGTGGAAAATCTCGAGGCTCTTGCCCCAGGCGCCTCCGCGTCATCGGAGGGCATCGCGCAGGTGCTCAATGAAGTGGATCGGCCCGATCTCCTGATGCTCGGCATGCTCCTGCACGACATCGGGAAGGGCAAGGGGCACGGCCACGTGGCCAAGGGCATTCCCCTCGCCCAGGAACTCGCCGCGCGCATCGGTCTCGAGGGTGAGGCGGCGGGCGCGGTAGTGTTCCTCGTCGCCCAGCACGTGGCGCTGTCCCACATCGCTCAGCGACGCGACGTGAACGACCCCAAGACGGTGGAGGCCCTCGCCACTCTGTGTGGCACGCCCGAACGGCTCCGCATGCTCTATCTCCTCACCGTGGCCGACATGCGCGCGGTGGGTCCGGGCGTCATGACGGGCTGGCAGGCGCAGATCCTGTGGGAGCTCTACTCGGGGGCGCTGGCGCGGATTACCGGCGGCAAGCCGGAGCGACTCTCGCGCGAAGACGTGGCCCAGCGCGTGCTCGGAGAGCTCCGCGACGCGGGCTTGCGCCACGCCGTCCCCGGCCACCTCGCCATGGTCTCGGATCGCTATCTCGCGACCACGCCCCCCGCGCGCATCGCCGCCCACATGCGCCTGATCGAGCGGCTGGAGGAGGAGCCGGTGGCCACCGAGCTCTTTCATCACCGCGACCTCGGCTCCTCCGATCTCGTCATCGTCACCCGTGACTCGCCCGGGCTCTTCTCGCTCATCGCGGGCAGCCTCGCCGCCAACGGCATCAACATCATTTCCGCGCAGATCCACACGCGCGCGGACGGCATGGCCATCGATACCTTTCAGGTCAACGACCCCTTCGGTGAAGCAGTGACGGAGGAAGCGCGTTGGCGCCGCACGCTGCAGTCGCTGCGCCGCGTGCTCTCGGGAGAGCAGACGGTGGGCGTGTTGCTGGCCGCCCGGCGCGGGGGGCGGCCGGCCGACGAGACGGTGCCCGGCCCCGCCAAGGTCTCCGTGGACAATCACCTCTCCGACACGCACACGGTGGTCGAGGTCAAGTGTCCCGACCGCGTCGGCCTGCTCTACCTGATCACCCGCACCCTGGCGCAGTGCGGGCTTTCCGTGGGCAGCGCGCGCATCGCCACCGACATCGATCACGCCTTCGACACCTTCTACGTGGCGAACCGCCACGGCCGGCGCATCGAAGATCCGGGTGAGCTGGTCCTCGTGCGCTCGGCGCTGGAAGACGCGCTGAGCAAGCCGCTCTAGATGCTCGGGCACTACAAGGCTCCCTTGCACCGCGTCTTCGATCCCGTGGCGCGGCTGCTCCTCCGCATGGGGGCCCGTCCCAACCACCTCACCGTGCTGGGGCTGGGGGTGAGCGTGGCCGCGGCCTATGTGTTCTCCGTGGGACGCCTGCGATGGGCCGCCGTGCTCCTCGCGGTGGCCGGCCTCTTCGATTTCTTCGACGGCGCGGTAGCCCGCCTCGCCGGGTCGGACAGCGACTACGGCGCCTTCCTCGATTCCGTGGTGGACCGCTACTCCGACGTGGCGGTCCTCCTGGGGGTACTCGTCCACTACCAGCAGCAGGCCAACACGACGGGCGCCGTGCTGACCATGGCCACCCTCGCGGGCACGGTGATGACGAGCTACACGAAGGCGCGCGCCCAGTCCATCAGCGTGCGCTGCGACATCGGCGTGGTCGAGCGGCCCGAGCGATTGATCGCCCTCATCGCGGGCGCCACGTTCCACGTGCTCACCCCCGTCATGGCTCTCCTCGCCGTGCTCACCAACGTGACCGCGCTCCAGCGCATCATCTACACTCGGCGGATCGCCCGCGACACCGCGCTCAGGTAGACTCGAAGGATGCGCCGCGCCCTCGTCGTCCTCTGCTGTTTCGCTCTGCTGGTCGGCAGCCTGCCTGCCCGGGCGGCCGGGCCTGCCCCCGTACGGCTCGCCCCGGAGGCACGGGAGCGCTTCGCCGTCGCCATGACCTTCTATCGTGCGGGTGACTGGGCCCAGTCCGCGCATGAGTTCGGCGAGGTGAGCGCGATCGCCGCGCCCATCGCGGAGTACGCGCTGCTCCAGCAGGCGGACAGCCTCGCCCGCCTCGGCGACATCGCGGCCTCGCGGGCCGTCGCGCAGCAAGCCGCTGACGCCGTGCCAGAGAGCCGCGCCGCCGCGCCCGCTCTTCTCCTGGCCGCCGACCAGGCCTCGCGCACGGGCGACGACGCGGGGGCCGCCGCGCTCTGGCGCCGCTTCCTCGAGCGCTTCCCGGATCACCCCGAGGCGTCGCGCGCCCGCCTGCGCATGGGCCAGTCACTGGCCGCCGCGGGGCGTTCGACCGAGGCCGCCGCGGCCTTTCGTGACCTCTGGTTGACCGTGCCGGCCACGCCGTGGGCTGATGCCGCCGCGCGCGAGCTGCGAGCCCTCGAAGCGCGAGGGATCGCGATGGCGGCGCCGACGCCGACGCAGCGCATCGAGCGGGCAGAGCGGGTCGCCGCGGCGGGGCTCGGGGATCAAGCACGCATGGAGGCCGAGGCGGTGCTTGCGGAAGGGCCGTCCGCGGATCTCTCCCTCAAGGCGCTCCGCGTGGTCATGGACGGCGCACGCCGGGCGGGTCGCGACGACCTCGCCCTCGCCGCCACCGGTCGCGCGCTCGGCCTTGCTGCGGGGGACAAGCGGGCGCCGTGGCTGCTCGAGTCGGCGAAGATCCAGCAGAAGAAGAATCGCGACGGCGCCCTCGCCGCGCTCGACCGGCTCGTGGCCGACTATCCGAAGGCCCCCGAGGCCGATGACGCGCTCCTCCTCAAGGCGCGCATCGTGGAGTCGGGGCCGGATCCCAAGGCGGCGGAGGCGGTCTACCTCAAGCTTGCTCAGAACTACCCCGACTCCGAGGAAGGCATCGCGGCGCAGTGGCGCCTCGGCTGGCTCTCTTGGCTCCGCTCCGACTATCTCGAGGCGGCGGAGCGCTGGTCTCACATCCCGTCCAATCGCGCGGCAAGCCAGAACTACCGCGACGCCGCGCTCTACTGGACGGCGCGCGCCCAGGCCGCGGCCGGCCAGACCGAGAGCGCCAGCAAGCACTTCACCATGCTCGTCACCGAGTCGCCTCGGAGCTACTACGGCGTGCTGGCTGCGCGCCGCGGGCCGCGGGTCAGCATCGGCGCGGGCAAGAACCCCGCGGCAGCGCAGCTCGCGGCCTCGCTGCCCAGCGATCCGCGCGAGCTCCTCCAGGGCGACGCGCCCTACGCGCGGGTGGAGGCCCTGCACGCCGTCGGCCTCGATGACTTTGCCGACGAGGAGATGGACGAGCTGGTGCGCCGATCCATCACGGACACGCGCCGGCTCTACGCGCTCTCCACGGCCTACGCGCAGGAGGCGCGCTACTACCTGGCCCTCCGGATCATGCGGCGGCATTTCCTGGGGCTGGCTCGCAGCGCGCCCCCCGCGGTGCCCCGGCACTTCTGGGAGGTCTTCTATCCCATCGGCTGGCGCACCGAGCTCACCGACGCTGCCGCTCGCGTCGCCGTCGATCCCTACCTCGTCGCCGCCGTGGTGCGGGAGGAGTCGTCCTACAACGCTCAGGCGCGCTCGCGCGTGGGTGCGCGCGGCCTGATGCAGCTCATGCCCGACACGGCGCGGCCCATGGCCCGGCAGCGCGGCCTGCCCTTCAACGACGGGGCCCTGCTCGACGAGCCCTCGGCCAATCTCACCCTGGGCAGCGCGCACCTCGCCAGCCTTCTCAAAGAATTCGGCGAGCCGCGGCTCGCCGTGGCCGCCTACAACGCCGGCGCCACTCCGGTACGCCAGTGGTGGAAGGCGCGCCCCTCGGACGACATGGAGGTGTGGGTCGAGCTGATTCCCTTCACGGAGACGCGGGGCTTCGTCCGCCGTGTGATGCTGTCCTGGGAGGAATACCGACGGCTCTACGGCGGAGCCGCGAAGGTGCGGCCGTGATCGCGCTGCGCACCGCGGGCTTCTGGCCGCGCTTCTCCGGCCATCTGCTCGACTGCATGATCGGGTTCGGCGGGTGGCTCCTCTGCTCCATGTGGCTGGTGATCGGACTGCGGGTGCTCGATGCGTCGCCTATCGATCTCCTCGACGTGGCGCTCCTCGTCTTCGCTGTGCAGGCGCTGGCTCTCGCACTCCACATCGCCTATCACGTGGTGATGGTGGGCGGTTGCGGCCAGACCCTCGGGAAGATGGCCATGGGCGTCATCGTGGTCAAGCGCGATGACGGCGGCCTGCCGGGCTACGGTCGAGCCGCGCTCCGCTGCCTCGGCGGATTGCTCTCGCTCGCCACCGTCGGCATCGGTTATCTCGGCGTCGTGTTCACGGAGGAGCGGCGCGGGCTCGCCGACTGGCTCGCGGGCACGCGCGTGGTCGACCTATTCCCCGAGGCGGTGGCCCCCCCACCCCACCAGGAGATCCGGCTGCTGAGCGTCTGACTCAGCGTGAGACGGCGGCCTGGGCGAGCGGCGCGGGCTCGAGCGGCTCGAGGGCGTCGAGCCGAGCCTGGAGAGTCGGCCGGGTGTCGAGGGAGCCGCCCCGGCCGTCCTGGCTCTTGACGGGCGCGTCATCCATGGCGCGGATCGCCGCGGCCAGGCTGCGGCGCGGAGTCGGGTCGCCCATCGAGCGAAGGATCTCCACCGCGCGCCGATCGGCATCGATCTCCTGCTGGCGAGAGAAGGCACGCACCACGAGCGGATTGAGCATCATATCGAGCAGGCCGGTGCCCGGAACGAAGAGGCCGGCGATGCTGAAGCCGCCCGTCATGCCGACGGACATGCGTCTCCGCGTGCCCACGTGGTCGAGGACTTCGTGGGCAACCTCGTGGGCGACCATCGCGTCGAGCACGGGCGTAGGCATTCTCGCGAACCCGTCCGAGAAGTAGAAGGTCGCGTCCTCGTCGGTGTAGGCGACGGGGTGGCGAGTGCGGATGAAGCAGAAGCTGTAGCGCGTCGGATCGTCGCCCGCGGCCACGGCGGCGCGGTGCAAGGTGGTGGCCACGCGCGCGGTGTTGGGGTCGCGGGGGTCGGGATAGTAGGTATTGGAGGGCAGCCCGGCGCAGCCACTCGCTAGCACGGCCAGTCCCAGCATGGAGATCACGACCCTTGCCGCCATGGGAACTCACATCCTAGACCCCCGCTCGCGCGTAACCCAAGGAAAAGGCGGGCGCAGGGAAGGGCGGACAGGGGACGCGAAGTTGACAACCGTGTGACACCCCCGAGGACGGGAACCTGTTAACATTGTTGGTGTATCTGACTTGGGGGAGGACCAACACCATGCTGGCGAAGCGCGAGGACGAGAGAAAGCTCCGGGGGGAGGACATCCCACCCTCCGAGATCACCGATCCTGGAATCTACCTGAATCGCCGGGCGTTCATGACGGGGGTGGCCGCGCTGGCCCTGGGTCCCTGGGCCGGGATGGCCCAGGCCCAGGGCAATCTCCAGCCGCTCCAGGCGACCAAGAACCCCGCCTACCAGCTTCCCGATGCGCTCACCTCGTACAAGAACATCACCACCTACAACAACTTCTACGAATTCGGCACGGACAAGGGTGATCCGGCCGCGCATGCGAGCTCGCTCAAGACCCGGCCGTGGACGGTGCAGGTGGACGGGCTCTGCGCCAAGCCCAAGACCTTCGACATCGAGGAGCTGCTCAAGTTCCCGCTCGAGGAGCGCGTGTATCGCCTGCGCTGCGTGGAGGCGTGGTCCATGATCATCCCGTGGATCGGCTTTCCGCTGTCCGCTCTCCTCAAGCGCGTGGAGCCCACCGGCCAGGCCAAGTATGTAGAGTTCACCACGCTGGTGAATCCCGAGATGTTTCCCGGGCAGAAGCGTGGCATCTTCGGCTTCACCCTCGACTGGCCGTACACGGAGGGGCTGCGCCTCGATGAGGCGATGCATCCGCTCACTCTGATGACCGTCGGGCTCTACGGTCAGGTGCTGCCGAACCAGAACGGCGCCCCGCTCCGGGTGGTGGTGCCGTGGAAGTACGGCTTCAAGAGCGGCAAGTCCATCGTGCGCATCCGCCTCACCCAGGACGAGCCCAAGACCTCGTGGAACCGGGCCGCGCCCAACGAGTACGGCTTCTACTCCAACGTGAATCCGGAAGTGAGCCATCCGCGCTGGAGCCAGGCCAACGAGCGGCGCATCGGCGAGCTGCGACGCCGCGAGACGCTCATGTTCAACGGCTACGGCGACCAGGTCGCGTCGCTCTATGCCGGCATGGATCTGAAGCGCTACTACTAGGCCGTCGATGAGCCCCCGAGTTCGCATCGCCCTGAAGGCCGCCGTCTGGGTCGCCGCGCTCTGGCCGTTGGGCGTGCTCGTGCGCGGCTATTTCGCCGACGACCTCACCGCCAACCCCATTGACTACATTACGCGCACCCTCGGCCTCACCGCCCTCGTGCTCATCTTGGCGAGCCTGGGCATGACGCCGCTCCGCATCGTCTTCGGCTGGTCCTGGCCCATCCAGTTCCGCCGGCTCCTCGGCCTGCTTGCCTTCTTCTACGTCGTCGTCCACTTCTCGGTGTGGATCGGCCTCGATCACTTCTTCGACTGGCCGCGCATGTGGCAGGACGTGCGTAAGCGGCCGTTCATCACGGTGGGCATGCTCGCCCTCCTGCTCCTCCTCCCCCTCGCCGCCACCTCGACCACGGGCATGATCAAGCGGATGGGTGGGGCGAACTGGCGGCTCCTCCACAAGCTTGCCTACGTGATCGGCATCCTCGGCGTGTTGCACTTCCTCTGGCTGTCCAAGAAGGGCCGCACCACCGCCTACTACTACGCGATCACCCTGGCCGTGCTGTTGGGCGTGCGCCTCTGGGATTGGCTGCGCAAGCGCTGGCGTGCCTCGGTGGAAACAGCGCGGCGCCCGACGGCGGCACGCGAGGCGTAATCACGCCAGGCGTGCTGTCGAGGGCGCCGGGAGAAGAGCTCCGGCCCTCGGGGGCGAAGGCTACTTGTCGGGCGTGTAGTAGGGGTTGGTGCCCTGCGAATGATCCGTGGCGTCGAGCACCTCTTCGATCTCCGGGACCTCTTCCTTGATCAGCCGCTCGATTCCCGCCTTGAGCGTGACGTCCGCCGCGCCGCAGCCCTGGCAGCCGCCGCCCATCTGCAGGTAGACCTTGTTGTCCTTCACCTCGACCAGCTGAACGAAGCCCCCGTGACCCGCCACCGCGGGATTGATGGTCGAGTCGATCAACTCCTGCACCTTGGTCGCAAGCTCGTCACTCATATCGTGCCCCCCTCCTGGGACGCCTAGTCTACACCCGATTCCCAGCCACGGTATACTCGCGGACGGTGCCGTCCAGCATGCGAGATTTCGTCTGAACCGTCTGCTCCACGTTGCCTTCCCCGCCGTGCCGCCGATCGTCCTCATCGCCCTGCTCCTGGGGCCCGTGGCCGCCGTCGCCCAGTCGCCAAGCTGGGAAGACCGGCTCGGCGCCGCCGAGCGCGCGTGGGACCGCGGGCAGACCGCCGAGGCCGAGCGCCAGTATCTGGGGGCGGTGAAGCAGGCCGAGTCGTTCGGCCCCGCCGATCCCCGGCTCGCGCAGAGCCTCACCGCGCTCGGCCTCTTCTACCGAGAACAGGGCCGGCTACCCGAGGCCTCGCCGATTCTGCATCGCGCTCTGTCGGTGATCGAGCAGTCGATGCCCCCTGACGATGGCCGCCTCGTGGCGCCCCTCAACAACGTGGGAGCGACGTGGCTGCAGCAAGGGCTCGTCGGCGACGCAGAGCCTGTGATCCGCCGCGCGCTGGCCATCGCCGAGAAGAAGCTCGGCCCCGACGATCTCGAGACGGCGCGTACCATGATCAACCTGGGCGCCGTCCACCAGACGCGGGCGCGCTACGCGGAGGCGGAGCCTCTCTACCGCGGCGCCCTGCAGGTGCAGGAGAAGGCGCTGGGCCCGAGCGATCTCGAGGTGGCGCGCACGCTCTCGAGTCTCGGCGCTCTTTATCGCGAGCAGGCGCGCTACGCGGAGGCCGGGCCGCTCTATCAGCGTGCGATCGTCATCGTCGAACGCGCGGTCGGCCCCGACCATCTCCGGATGGCCGGCCCCCTGGGCGGTCTGGCCGCCCTCTACAACGCCCAGGGACGCTATCGCGAGGCCGAGGCGCTCTACCGGCGCACGCTCTCCATCCAGGAGCGCGCGCTGGGGAGCGATCATCCCGCGCTGGCCGTCACCCTCAACGACCTCGGCGATCTCTATCGAGTGCAGGGGCGCTACGTCGACGCCGAGGCGCTGCTCGTCCGGTCCATCGCCATTCGCGAGGCCCGCATGGGCCCGAGGCATCCCGACGTCGGCATCACCCTCGGCAATCTTGGCCTCGTCTACTTCTCGGAGCGACGTTACGCGGAGGCCGAGGGTGCGTACAAGCGCGCGCTCAGCATTCTCGATCCCGGCCCGGGGCGGGAGACGCCGACGATGACGGAGTCGCTCAACAATCTCGCCGAGCTTTACCGGGTGCAGGGCCGCTACGCAGATGCCGAGCCCCTCTACCAGCGCGCGCTGTCCATCCGCGAGCGCATGCTGGGCCCGGAGCATCCGAGCGTGGCGGCGACCTTGAACAACCTCGCCTCCCTCTACTACCAGCAGGGGCGCTTCACCGACGCCGAGCCCCTCTACCGGCGCACCCTCGCCATCCTGGAAAAGTCGGTGGGACCGGACCAGCAGCGGGTGGGCATCACGCTCAACAACCTGGCCGAGGTGTATCGCGCGGAAGGGCGCTGGAGCGAGGCGGCGGCCATCTACCCGCGCGCCATCGCCATCGTGGAGCAGAGCCTGGGTCCGGACCATCCCACGCTGGCGAGCGTCCTCGAGAACTATGCGACGGTGCTGCGGCGGAATCACCAGGATGCGGAGGCGCTGGAGGCGGACGAACGGGCGCGCGACATTCGCGC
>DATGCY010000286.1:0-5640 GCA_035311385.1 Candidatus Methylomirabilota bacterium | reverse complement strand
ACGCGCCGTCCCCGCACCGCCCAGCTCCTGATGATCATCATCGTGCTGCCCTTCTTCACCAGCATCATTGTTCGCACCTACGCCTGGATGGTCCTCCTCGGTCGGAACGGCATCGTGAACCAGTACCTGATGGCGCTCCATCTCACCGATGCGCCGCTGCCCTTGCTCTATAACCAAGCGGGGGTGGTGATCGGCATGACCTACGTGCTCCTGCCCTACATGGTCTTGACCGTCTACAGCGTGATGCGCGGGATCGATCCGGGGCTGGTCCGCGCCGCCCACAGCCTGGGGGCAAGCCGGCTTCAGGCCTTCCGCCGTGTGTTCCTGCCCCTGTCGCTCCCCGGCATCGCGGGAGGCACGCTGCTCGTGTTCATCTTGAGCCTGGGCTTCTTCATTACGCCCGCCCTCATGGGCGGCCCCGGGGACATGATGATCGCCATGCTCATCGAGCGCGAGGTGGAGATCACGCTGAACTGGGCCTTCGCCTCTGCGTTGGCCGTGGTCCTCCTCGCCCTCACCTTAGTGGGCTTCGTGGGCTACAACCACATCGTCCGCCTCGAGCGTGTCTTCGAGGGGCGCGGGTGAGCGGCGAGCCGAGTCCCCGCTGATGATGAACGACGGTCAGCGCGGTGGTCCCGGCGTCGCCGCCATCATGGCCCTCGCGGGCGCCGTGCTCCTCTTCCTGATCGCGCCCGTGATCATCATCCTCATCGTGTCCTTCAGCGGGGCGCACTACCTGAGTTTCCCGCCGCCATACCTATCCCTCCGCTGGTACCAGCGCTTCCTCGGCACGCCGAGCTGGCGCCAGGCCATCGGGGTGAGCACCCAGGTCGCCCTCCTCACCATGCTGTTCGCCACCGCCCTCGGCCTCCTGGCCGCTCTCGCCCTCGTGCGCGGGCGGTTCCGCGGCAAGGGCGTGATCTATGCCGTCCTCCTCTCCCCTCTGATCGTGCCCACCATCATCACGGCCATCGGCCTCTACTTCTTCTTCGTGCGCCTCAAGGCCACGGGGAGCATCGTCGCCATGGCCCTCGGGCACACCGTGCTCGCCTTGCCCGTGGTGGTCATCATCATGGCCGCCGCGCTGCAGGGCTTCGATATCCGCCTCGAGCAGGCCGCCCTCAGCCTGGGCGCGAGCCGCCTCACCGCGCTCCGCCGCATCACGCTGCCTCTGATCTTGCCCGGCCTGCTCTCCGCCGCTCTCTTCGCTTTCCTCACCTCGTTCGACGAACTCCTCATCCCGCTCTTTCTCTCCGGCGTCGAGGTGCAGACGCTCACCGTGCGCGTCTGGAACAGTCTCGTCCTCGAGGTCGATCCCACCATCGCCGCCGTCAGTTCGTTCCTCATCGGCGTCACCGCGGTGGTTCTGGGCGCGAGCGCGCTGCTGCGCGGCCGGGGCGACGTCACCCCAACCTGATCGGAGGCACCATGGCCTTGCACTTCTCCAAGAACGAGCTGGCGGCCCGCCGACGGCGAGCCTGCCGGGCAATGGCCGAACGCGGACTCGACGGGCTGGTCATCTTTCGGCAAGAGAGCATGTACTACCTCACCGGGTATGACACGAGCGGCTACAGTATGTTCCAGGGCATGTACCTGGGCGCCGACGGCAAGCTCGCCCTTTGCACGCGCTCGCCCGACCTGCGCCAGGCCCGTCTTACCTCGGTGATCAAGGACATCCGCATCTGGCGCGACCGCCAGGGCGCCACTCCCGGCGAAGACCTGCGCGACATGCTGGAGAGCTATCGCTGCCGCGGCAAGCGCCTCGGCATCGAGTACCACGCCTACGGGCTCACCGCCCAGCGTGGGCAGATGGTCGACGCCGCCCTGGCGGGCTTCTGCCGCACCGAGGACGCCAGCGACCTCGTGCGACTGCTCCGGCTGGTGAAAAGCCCGGCCGAGCTACGCTACGTGCGCCAGGCGGGCCGGCTCGCCGACGAGGCCCTCGCCGTGGCCAATCGCATGACCGTGCCCGGCCAGCCCGTGCATCGCATCTACGCGGAGATGCTCCACGGCATCGTGGCGGGTGACGGCGATCCGTCCGCGAGCCGCTGGCCCATGGGCAGCGGCAAGGAGGCCCTTCTCGTTCGCTATCACACCGGGCACGGTAAGGTGAGGGCGCGCGACCAGGTTACCTTCGAGTTCGCCGCATCCTACCGCCACTACCACGCCGCCCTCATGAACGTGGTGCTCACGGGCCGGCTCGATCGCCGTCACGAGGCCATGTACAAGGCCTGCCGCGGGGCCCTCGCGGAGTGCGAGGCGGCGCTGCGTCCCGGCAAGACGGTGGGCGACGTCTTCGCCGCGCACGCCCGCGTCTTCACGCGTGCGGGATACAAGGGTCACTTCCTCAACGCCTGCGGCTACACCCTGGGCGCGACCTATCCGCCGACCTGGATGGACGAGCCCATGATCTACGCGGGCAACTCCCAGGTGCTCGCTCCCGGCATGGTCTTCTTCATCCACATGATCCTTCTCAATAGCAAGACCGGGCTCAGCATGTGCCTGGGGGAAACGTCTATCGTCACCCCCCGGGGAGCGGAGCCGGTGACGCACGCGCCGCGGAGGCTCGTGGCGAACTGACTCGAGGATCGGGCGTCCGTGCGGCGGCGGAACGTCGAGCTACTTCGGCTTGGGCCAGGAGGTCTGCTTGGAGTGTCTCACCGCCGACTGAACTGCCTGGAGCAGGCCAGCCACCGTGAACGGCTTGTCGAGAAAGAGGGCGCCCGGCGTCTTCGTCCGGTAGTCGTCAATCGCCTGTGTCCGGTAGGCCGACATGAGGAGGACGCGAATATCCGGACGGACCGCCGTGATCTCGGCGGCCAGTTCCACACCGTTCATGATGGGCATGACCACGTCGCTGAGCAGCACGTGAATGGGCTCGGGGTGAGTCCGGGCCAGCCGGACGGCATGACGCGGGTCGTCGGTGCTCAGGACCACATAACGAGCCATCTGGAGCACGTCCACAGCCAGGGAGAGCACCTCTTGGTCGTCGTCGACCACGAGGATCGTTTCGGCAGCTTTCAGGGGTACGGACATGTCATCTCTCCGAGTAGGCAGTGATTCACGAAGGTGTGCTGGGCGACCGGCTTCGACATCGTCCCAATCGATAGCCGCTGACTGGCTCGATGTCAACTCGCTCAGAGGTTCTCTGCCCCGCTCAGCCTGCTCGCTCGACCTGATGGGATCCTTCGACCGCTTGCCGCCTAGGCTCCAGAAGGCGTCACCAGCGCTGGTCGCCTCGGCTTTGTGACTACCGATGCGCGTTGGAGCGGGGCTAGCCGTGCCGGCGCGCCGGCTTCAGGCATCTGGCACTGTTCGCCCGCGTGCGTCGAGCCGCCGGATAGACGGGTTCCGGCCAGCCGGGGTGGACTTCGCTCGAGAGCCCAGTGCGTACTGGAGACCTCGCTCGAGGACCTTCTTGATCGCCGCGGCCGCCGCGGCGCTGGCCGCGGTCGTGAGAATCTTTGCCGGGATGCCGCGCTCGGTGGCCACGCGCTCCGGTCGCTCGACCATGCGCGAGACCGCCTTGCGCAGTCGGCCCAGGCGAGCCATGGCCGTGCGCCGACGGCGCGCGCGCCAGGCGCCCAGCCACACGAATCCCGCGGCGCTCGCCAGGAGGCCCACTCCCGTCAGCGCCGCTCCCAGCGCGTGTCGTCGGGCTTGCAGCCTGATATCCATGAGTTCGTGACGCCGCCGGTCGAGCTCAGCCACGAGCCCACCCAGCTCCTCCCGCAGGAGGGCGATCTCCCCTTCGAGCTGGCGCGAGCTCTCCCGCGGCGAAGCTTCCCTGGGATGCGAATTCGTGCCCGGGCTCATGCCAGCCTCTCCTTCGCCCACTGCGCGTCTTCCCTGAGGGTCTTTCGCGTGGCGGCGAGGGGTTGCGTTACTCGCCGCATCCAACTCACGTAGCCGAGGATTCCCGCGATGACCACGAGTACGGCCCCGATGAGCACCGCGGCCAGCCAGGCGGGCAGGTAGACGGCGAGGCCGAACGCGGCGGCGACCAGGAGCATGTTCACGCCCAGGATGGCTATCACTGCGGCGACCACCAGCCCCTTGGCTGCGGCCAGCTCGGAAGCGAGATCGGCCTTGAGTTCGGTCTTCGCGAGCTCGACCTCTTTCCTGGCCAGGAGCGTAACCTTGCCGGTGATCTCCCCGAGCAGCTCGCGTAGCGAGAGTGATCGTGTCGCGCCATTGCTCATGGCTGCCTCCTTTTCTGGAGATTGCATGTATGGATTGCTCGACGTCCTCGCCTCGAGGAGCTGCGGGTGTCCACGAAGCGCGCGGTCGAGCTGCAGGGCTTGCCGGTACACGATCTGCCACTCGTCGTAGCTGACGGGCAGCGAGCGAATCTCCTGGGCAATCTCGTCCAGGCGGGAGTCCAGAACCACCGAGCCGGCGTGCGCCGCGGGATTCTGGCCGAAGGCCGCCCACACCCCGCGAATCTGGCGCTCGATATCCTGGGCCGCCGGATCGAAGGTCTGGTAGGCGGGAGCGTCGGTGAGCGCCTCCACGAGCAGGCCGTGCGCAAACGCCGTCTGCCGTGCGGAACCCCGAAGCATAAGCCCGTTGGGATAGAGCGTCACGTCGAGCTCCGGGCTCCGGAACCGCGCAAAGTTCCGAGGCACGTAGGCGTCGAAGCTCGGGCCACCTAGGTAGGAGAGGATGCGCGAAGGAGCGGTCACCGTCCAGCCCGGCGTGATCGGCCGCACGTTCATGCCGTGACGCCCGAGCGTGTCGGCGACTTCATCCGCCACCAGCGTGTAGCCGTGCGCATCGGTAACCAGGGGCACATCGATCTCTACTTGTCGGCGGACGATCGCGAGCAGCCGCTTGAGAGGAACGGTGACGAAGACGATGAGGAACGAGGCCGCGATCGCGAGGGTGATCGGAATGCCGCGAAGGAGGCGCACGAGCTTCGATTCCCGGACGGGTGACCGCTGGGGGGTCGAGGCGTTCGACGCCACCCGCCGGGTGCCGGGGATGGGTGCGGCCGGCCCTCGCGAGCGCCCAGCCACGACCGCGCCCAGCGCGAAGGGCACGATGATTGCCAGACCGATCCACATCGAGCGGATGAGCCAGCCCGGGATCCACTGTGGCAACGGCACGAATGCCAAGGCCATCACGGCGAGACGCGGCCAGATCACGCCCAGGATCAAGAGCGGCCAGGCCGCCGCCGCGCCCACCAGAGCCGACAGCCACACCTTCTCGCGCGGGCTGGTGGGGCCGAAGAGCGCGACGACGGCCCAGCCGAAGAGTGCAGAGAGAATGCTTCCGAGCGACCGTGAGATGAGGGCGAAAATGGCCTGCAGGATCGCCACGGTCGTTCCCTGGGCTCACGCGCCGTCACGCGCGAGCACCCGGACCTCTCCCCACCACGAAGTGAACTAGTGCCGACACGAGGGAGAGGGCGAGGAGGAGATGGATCAGGGCGCCCGCGACATGAAACACGAGCGACCCGACGCCCCACACCACGATGAGCACAATGGCGAGTAGCAAGAACACGGATGGCCTCCCTCAGTTCGGACCGACCCTGGTCCAGACTGTGAGCATTTGCTGTGCCACGCTTCGTGTCGATCCATGCCGGCCAGAAGGTGTTCTCCTAGCGCAGGCAATCGCCTCGCGAGGAGGCTCGGCCAT
>DATGCY010000285.1:0-7965 GCA_035311385.1 Candidatus Methylomirabilota bacterium | reverse complement strand
TAGGTGAGGCTGAAGCCGGGATGGAAGCCCAGCCGGTTGAAATTGGCGCTGAACCGCGCCTCGACGCAGGTGACGCGGAAGTCTGCGGCGAGGGCAAGGCCGAGCCCGCCTCCGATGGCCGCGCCATGGACGGCGGCGACCCACGGCTTGCGGGTGCGGAAGATCCGCGTCGCTTCCTTGTACAGATGCTTGCCGCTCTCGCTCCCCGCTCCCGTGGCCGGGCGGTTCGCGAAGTCCGCCCCCGCGCAGAAGGACTTGCCCTGGGCACAGAGAACCACGGAGCGGCACCCGGCGTCGCGATCGAACTCCTCGAGAGCGTCCGCGATCTGGTTGATGAGAGCGTTGTCGAAGTAGTTGTGGGGTGGCCGCTGGAGCTCGATCTGGCCCACGTGATTGGCCGCCATGGTGACGCCGATGTCCTTGTACGTGCTCACGGGCTTTTCCTCCTGCACGGTAGGTTGGTGCTGCGGGCAGAGTCTAGCGCGTCTTGCGCGGCCTCGATAGGCTCTCCTGTCGGGAGGAGGCCCGCGAAAGTCGCCGGAGGCCAAGGCGCCGCGCGGTGAGCTGCGCCATGTGCGGATCGCGTTCGACGCCTATCCACTGGCGCCCGAGGGCGAGAGCGACCTTTCCCACCGTCCCGGCGCCGCAGAATGGATCGAGCACCGCGCCGCGGCAGCGGCTCATCCTGATGAGCTCTCGCAGCACGGGCTCCGGCGTGGCGTCCCAGATGCTCTCGGGATGGGTGCGGGGAAGCGGCAACGTCCAGAGAAGGGTGACCGGCGACGGGCGGATCCGGCGGCCTGGCTTCCGGAAGCGCAGGAGATAGTTGATGCGATTGTCCCAACGCTCGCGCGGGCGCGTCTGCACCCAGATGCCCTTGGCCTGGAGACGCCAGCCCGTGCGGCGTAGCCACTCGGTGACGAGGCCGTCGAAGCCAACCCACTCCCGGCCGTTGTGCCGATCGCCCAGCACGAGCCAGAGATCGCCGTCGGGTGCCAACACCCGCCGCCACTCGGAACCGAACTCGACGGCCAGGCGCCGCGCGTAGCGATCCGCAGCGGCTCGGCTCTCGTCGGTGATCCAGTAGGTCGGCGAGGTGAGGACGATGCCGACACTGCCCGTGCCGATCGGGTCGAGGCTTCGACTGTCGCCCTGATAGAGGCGGGCTCCGCCGTCCGCGCTCGCGTACGCGATCACCGCCGTACCTCCTGGCCAGGGCACGAGCGGCTCGATGGGACACGAAGGGAGCTACGGATCACAGCGGGTACGGCACGAGCTCCTGGGCGACCTCGACCTCGCCGGCGAAGTGGGCACGCGCCTCGTCACGGTGGGCATCGAGCTCGCCGTGGTGGGCGACGTCGATGTGGGCGAGGATGAGCCGGGCCACGCCCGCCTGCGCAGCGATCCTTCCCGCCTCCGCGGCGGTGGAGTGCACGCCGAAGCGCTCCAGCCGTCGCGCGGAGAAGGTCGCCTCGTGGATCAGGGTGTGGGCGCCGCGGGCCAGCGCCGTCACCGCGTCGCATGGCTCGGTGTCCGAGGAGTAGACGACAGTGGGCCGGCCGGCTGCTTCGAGCCGCACCGCGACGTTGGGCATGCTCCCGTGCGCGTTCGGGGACGAGGACACGGCGAAGCTCCCGAGGGCGGGTAGCGCGAAGCCCTCGCGGGCGGGCACGAGCTCCCAGACGATGGGGAAGATGCCGGGACGCTCGAGCTGTCGGAACACCCCGAGCAGGGTGCGGAGTGGCTGTTCGTGCTCCTCCCGGCAAGCGAGACGGAGCGGCGCCTTCCGGCCCAGCAGGTACAGCGTCTCCACGAGCGAGGGCAGCCCGTAGGCGTGATCAGTGTGCATGTGAGTGATGATCACGCGGCGGAGAGCGTCGCGGGTTACGCCGGCCCGTAACAGCTTCTGCATCGGGCTGCCCCCGCAGTCGATGAGCACCGCATCGCCGTCGCCCACGAAGACGATGGACGTGGTGTCCCGGTCGCGCGCGGGGAGGGCGCCCGCGCTACCGAGGAAGGTGAAGTGCACGGCTCAAACGGGGGCGCGGGTCCTACGGAGCAGCAGGGGCACCCCGACAAGGGCGAGGGTCACCCCGACCACGCTCGCGAGCTGCGCAACGCGGATGGGACCGAGCATGAGGGCGTCGGTGCGCAGCGCTTCCGTCAGGAAGCGGCCGACGGAGTACAACCCCAGGTACGTCAGGAAGAGGGCGCCGGGCGCCCGCTCGAACCGCTTGCGGAAGACAACCATGAGGAGAAGGAACACGGCGAAGTCCCACAGCGATTCGTAGAGGAACGTGGGATGGAAGTACTCGTCCTGCGCATACTGGATGGGCCGGTGCGGCGGCGAGATGAAGAGCCGCCACGGCAAGTTCGTCGGGGTGCCGAACGCCTCCTCGTTGAAGAAGTTGCCCCAGCGTCCGATGGCCTGGCCGAGGGCGAGGCTTGGCGCCGCGATATCGAGATAGGTGATGGCGGGCAGTCCGCGCGCGAGCGCGTAGCCACCCCCGACGAGAAGACCGCCGATGACGCCTCCGTGAATGGCGAGGCCGCCTTCCCACACCGCGAAGATTTTTCCCGGGAAGCGGAGGTAGTAGTCGAGATTGAAGGCAACGTAATACAGTCGCGCACCGATGAGCCCGCCGAGGAGGCCAAGCTCCGCTGCCTTGAGCATGCTATCGGGATCTAGCCCGCGGCGACGCGCCTCGCGATAGGCAAGCCACAGCCCGATTCCCATCGCGCTCGCCATGAGGATGCCGTACCAGCGGAAGCTCAGGGGACCCAGCTGAAGCGCGATCGCGCCCGGCGAGTGAAACATACCGACTCTCTTATACGGCCCGGCCTCCATGCTGTCAAACAAATCGCACATTTCTGGCCAAATTCGTTGACACTCCTCGCACCGCTTCGGTATCATCAGTCGTGCCCCTGCGTACCTCTCTCTGTCGAGACAAAGGAGCTCCGTTTGCCACCACCTAGCGCGATGCCGTCGGTGCTCGATCCGATCCTCCAGGCAGGCCCCACGGCCCGATTCGTCCTGGGGGTTCTTCTGTTCTTCTCGGTGATCTGCTGGGCGCTCATCGTGGAGAAGTGGTGGGAGTTCCGCGCCATCAAGCGCGACTCGAAGGGCTTCACGCGCGCCTTTCGTCAGGGGGGCCGCTTCTCGATGATCTACGGCGCCGCGAAAAAGTTCCGCTCGAGCCCTCTCGCCCAGCTCTACTCCGCGGCGGGGCTCGAGCTCTCCACGGTGTACGGCGGCGCGGAGCAGGTCGACGCCGTGCTCGAGGAGGGCGAAGGACTACCGCGCGAGGCCATCGACTCCGCCCAGCGCGCCATGCAGCGCGCCACGGAGATCGAGGTGACGCGCATGGAGCGCTATCTTCCTTTCCTCGCCACCACGGCGAGCGCGGCACCCTTCATCGGCCTCTTCGGTACCATCGTGGGCATCATGAGCGCCTTCCACGGCATCGGCCAGCAGGGCTCGGCCAGCCTCGCCGTCGTCGCCCCAGGCATCTCCGAGGCGCTCATTGCCACCGCCGCGGGCCTGGGGGCGGCCATCCCGGCCGTCATGGGCTACAACTTCTTCGTCAACCGCACCAAGCGGTGGGCAACGGAGATGGACGGCTTCGCCCTCGAGCTCCTGAACACGTTCGCTCGGCCTGCTCCCGCCAAGGTGACGAGCCGCTAGCCATGGCCTTCAACGTCGGCGGCGGCAATGGCGGCGGGCGCCGGAGCGTCAGCACCCTCGCCGAGATCAACATCATCCCGCTCGTCGACGTCGTCCTCGTCCTCCTCCTCATCTTCATGCTTACCGCGCCCCTCATGTACCGGGGGATCGACGTGAATCTTCCCAAGACCGCGGGCAAGCCCACGGTGACGGAAGAGCGCATGGAGCTGACCCTGACCAAGGAGCAGCAGATCTACCTGAACGGCAAGCCGCTCGCCGCGGCCTCGGTCGAGCAGACCCTGCGTGAGACCTTCAAGAACCGCACGGACAAGACCTTGTACCTCAAGGCCGATCAGGCGCTGCCGTACGGCTTCGTGGTCGAGACCATGGACAAGGTCCGCAAGTCCGGCATTGAGAAGCTGGGGATGGTCACCGAGCCCGTGCGGGGCTCATGAGCGCCCTCAGCGTGGCGGAACGGTTCCCCATGCGCTCGCCACGATCGATGCCGCGCTGGCGGATCAGTCCCCCGCCTCCGCCTTCACCCACGCCCGTGAAGGCCCTCGTCGTGTCGGTCCTCGGCCATGTCGCGGTGGTGGCCGTGCTGATCGCGGTGGCCCTCTCGGGCGTGCTCAGGCAGCCTACGGTACACGTGGTCAATCTCTTCCCGTCGGTGGCTGCCGTGGGCGCCCCCACGGGAAGCCCGGCCGCCGTGCCCTCGCGCACGCCGCCGCCCCTTCCCGCGCGAGTGCCCACACCGCCCGAGCCGCAGCCGAAGCCTCCCAAAGAGACAGCCAAGCCTGCCGAAGCGTCGCTACCCGCGCGGAGCGTAATCGCCCGGCCGGGCGAGCGCGAGCTGCCCCCGATGCGGAGCTCCGCCGACGAGAAGGGCAAGACCGCCGTGGAGCCGACGGCAAAGCCCGTCGCCAAGGCTCTCGGTCTGTCTACGGGCTCTGTGGTCGGTCAGGGCACCATGACCCTCGACGTGACCGACTTCCCGCACGCGTGGTATCTGCGCCAAGTGCTCCAGAAGGTCGAGGAACGCTGGCAGACGCAGAACCGACCAAACGAGCCGGGGCAGAAACCGCGGATCTACGTCGAGATCCAGCGGGACGGCTCCATCGCCGCCCCCCGCATCGAGCAGAGCTCGGGCAGCACCTTCTATGATCGCGCCGCCCTGCGGGCTATCTCCGAGGCGAGCCCCTTCCCGCCCCTGCCGTCGGATTGGAACAAGCCCGCCCTTCGCGTGCTCTTCAACTTCGAGATGAAGCACGGATGATGCGCATCCCCACTCTCGCGCGCTGGACGGCCGTGGGCGTCGCTCTGATGCTGCTCGTGGCGGGCGGCCTGACGCTGCTGCGTCCCACCCCCGCCCGATCCCAGAGCCCCGATGTCGAGCTGAACGTCCGGCCGGGGCAGATGAAGAGGATCAACATCGCCGTCCCCGACTTCAACCTCGTGGGCGGGACGGACCAGCAGAACTGGGCCAAACGCCTTCCTGGCATCACGGGCGTGGACCTGAACTTCAGCGCGCTCTTCAGCGTGGCGTCGGGCATGCCTCCCCTGCCCAACGGCAACGCGGAGGTGATGCGGCCTCGCCTGGCCGAACTGGCCGCCGCGGGTGCCATGCAGGCGCTCCAGGGTCTCCTCACCGTGCGGGCCGACCGCTTCGAGGTGGAGATGCGCCTGTACGATCTCACCTCGCCGGACTTCCGAGTCATCGGGACGAAGAAGGTCATCACCCACGTGTCGGAGCCGCGGCGCGCCGCGCACCGGGTGGCCGATGAGGTGGTGCTGCTAGTGAGCGGCGAGGCGGGGGTAGCCGACACCAAGATCGCCTTCGCGAGCACACGCTCCGGGGTCAAGGAACTCTACTTGATGGACTACGACGGGGCGGGCATGGCCCCCATCACCGCCAACAAGTCCATCAACCTGTCGCCGAACTGGAGCCCCGACTCGCGCTCCCTCGCCTTCACCTCGTACATGAACGGCTATCCCTTTCTGTACCGGGTCTTTCCCTTCGAGCGCCGTCCCGTGCAGCTCCTCGCCGGCTACGCGGGCATCAACTCCTCGCCCTCCTGGAGCCCCGACGGCCGCATCGTGGCCATGACCTTGTCCAAGGACGGCAATCCGGAGATCTACCTCCTCACCGTGGCCACCGGCGCCTTCCGTCGGCTCACCACCAATGTGGCCATCGACACGGAGCCCACGTGGTCGCCCACCGGGCGCGATCTCGCCTTCATCTCGGACCGCTCCGGCTCCCCCCACCTCTACGTGATGGACATCGACGGGGTCAACGTGCGCCGGCTCACCAATGGCGGTTACAACACGCAACCGCGCTGGTCCCCCAAGGGTGACACCATCGTCTTCACCTCTCGCTTCGCCAATCACGACCTGTGGGCCATCAATCCCGACGGCTCCAATCTGCGCCGGCTCACCGCCGGACCTGGCGACAACGAGAGCGCCTCCTGGGCTCCCAACGGCCGCCACCTCATCTTCCAGTCAAGCCGCCAGGGAGGGACACAGCTCTACACCATGCTTGCGGACGGGTCGGAACAGCAGCTCCTCACCGCCGGGCCGGGACAAGCTTCAAGTCCAGCTTGGTCACCACGACTTCCGTGATAGGATTGGCCAGCTTCTGTGCTTGTTCACCAAAGCTCCGACCAAGGAGGATGTGACGCTATGAAGCAGCCACGGGCTCACGCGTTTCTAGTGGTGCCTCTTCTCGCTCTCACTCTTTTCCTCGTGGGGTGCCCGAAGCGGCCCGCCACTACTGCCGCTGTAGCCCCGGCGCCCGCTGCGCCACAGGCCGCGCCGCCGGCCCCCGCGCCCGCGCCGGTCCCCGCCACGCCGCCTCCTCCTGCGCCCGCTCCTGCTCCGGCTCCCGCGCCGATGGCGAAGCCGAGCGAGTTCGAGAAGAACCCGAACCTCAAGACGATCCACTTCGACTTCGACAAGTACAACATCCGTCCGGGCGACGCCAAGATCCTCGACGGGAACGCGGCGTGGCTCAAGTCGAACGGTGACAACCTGGTGCTGATCGAGGGCAACACTGACGAGCGCGGCACGGCCGAGTACAACCTCGCCCTCGGTGAGAGGCGCGCCAAGGCGGCCATGAACTATCTCGTCGCGCAGGGGATCCAGGCCAACCGCATCACCATCATCTCGTATGGCAAGGAGCGCCCGGTGTGCACGGAGAGTACCGAAGCATGCTGGGCTCAGAATCGCCGGGCCGACTTCCTGACGAAGACCCGCTAGTCGCGGGGAGTCAGCCGGAATGCAGGCCGTAGTGACCAAGGGGAGCCTCTGGCTCCCCTTGGTTCTTTCCATCGCCGTGGCGGGCTGCGCGAGCGCCACCGACGACAGCACGCAGCAGGAGCTGGCCCAGCTCCGCAAGGACGTCGACGCGCTCAATCTTTCCGCCCATCGCACCCGCGGCGAGTCAGAGACCTTGCTGAGCCAGATGGACCGTCGTTCCCGTGAGCAAGCCGCGGAGAGCACCCGTCAGACGAACGCGATAAACGCCCGCATCGAGGCGCTTTCCACCGACCTCAACCGCCTGTCCGCACGTGTGGACGAGCTCAATCAGCGCCTCGATAATCTGAGCCGCTCCGGGGGCACGACGCCCGGCGGGAGTGGGAGCCTGAGCAGTGGCGGCCCGAGCAGCGGTGGGTCAAGCAGTGGTGGTGGTGGCTTGAGCAGTGGCGGTCCGAGCAGCGGTGGCTTGAGCAGTGGTGGCCCAAGCGGCAGCGGATCGAGTGGGGGAAGCGGGAGTTCGACCAGCGGCGGGTCGAGCGCTCGGACCACCCCGCTCCCCGCGCCCACCCCCGGGCCGCCTCGATCGTCCAACGAGCCGGGCGCCGAGGAGAGCTACAAGGCGGCGTACTCGGACTTCACCAAGGGAAACTACACGCTGGCCGTGGCGGAGTTCCGGGAGTTCGTGCGCCGCTACCCGGACTCGCCCAAGGTCGACAGCGCCCAGTACTGGATCGGCGAGTGCTACTTCAACATGGGACGGGCAGCAGCCTCCGCGGGCCAGCCCGAGCGATCGCGCGAGGCCCTGGAGCGGTCGGTGCAAGAGTTCCGGAAGGTCTTCGTCAACTATCCCAACGGGAGTCAGGTGCCGACGGCGCTCTACAAGGAAGCCCTGGCCCTGGTGGAGCTGAAGCAGCCCAAGGTGGCACAGGCAAGGCTGCAGTACATCGTGGACAACTTCCCGCAGTCGGAGGAGGCGCCCTTGGCCCGCGAGCGCCTGAAGAACCTGGGCGAGTAGCCTTAAGGGCCGTCGCTTTCCTGATCGTCCC
>DATGCY010000284.1:0-7714 GCA_035311385.1 Candidatus Methylomirabilota bacterium | reverse complement strand
GGCGATGGCCTTGAGGCTTTCGCCCGCCTGGAGGGTCATGCGGTAGCCGGACTCGACCTCGAGGGTGCCCTGCTCCATCACCACCACCGCGTCCTGGGTGTCTGCCTGCACGTTCTTGATCAGCACGGCGATGTCCTTGGTTGCCTTGGCCGAGCGCTCGGCGAGCTTGCGCACCTCGTCGGCGACGACAGCGAACCGAAGCCCTGCCTCGCCGGCGCCCGCCGCTTCGATGGCGGCGTTGAGGGCGACGAGGTTGGTCTGCGAGGCGATGTCCTCGATGGTGTTGACGATCTCGGAGATCTCGAGCGAGCGATCGCCGAGACTCTTGATCTTCTTGGAGATGGCCTGCACCTCGGCGCGGATCCGCTGCATACCCTGCAGGCTGTCTCGCACGGCTAGGTCGCCCTTCTGCGAGGCCTCGAGCGCCTCCCGTGCGGCCTGGGCCGAGGCGCGGGCGCTGTCCGCCACCTGGCGCATGGAGCGGGTCAGGGCCTCGACCGAGGTGGCGACCTGGCTCGCCTCGCGGGCTTGGGCCTGGGCGCCTTCCGCCATGCGGGCGGAGGAGCCGGTCATCTGGTGCGCGCCCTCCGCGACCTGGAGAGCGGCCACGCGCACTTCCGCGATGATGCCGCCGACCTCCGCCACCATCAAGTTGATGGCGTCGACCACGTTGCCGAGGACATCGGAGGTAACTTCCCCGCGCCGGCTGAGGTCGCCCTGGGAGACCTCCATGGCCACGTCGAGGAACTGGATGATGTTCTCCTGCAGCTCCTCGCGCCGCTTCCGCTCCTCGTCGCGTTCCGCCTCCGTCTGCACCTGGGAGCGCAGCCGGACGATGGTGTGATTGAAGGTGTGGGCGAGCTCGCCGATCTCGTCGCGCGAGGTGACGGTGACCGTCTCGCTGAGATCGCCCTCACCCACCCGCCGCGCCGCGGCCACCAGCTGAGCGATGGGATGCGTGATCGTTCGGGCAAGGATCCCGCCCAGGAGCACGGCGAACACGGCCACCCCTCCGAAAACGAGAAGGAGCCGGCGTCCCGAGGCGGTCGCCGCCTGATCGATCAGGGTGCGGTCCATGCCGACGCGCACCGTGCCGAGCTTGCCCGCGGCCATGGGCACGCCGACGTCGATGATGCTGCGCGTGCTCCGGCGGGCCGGGTCCTGGTACTCGATGTCGCGGAGCTGTCGGCTCACGTTGCCCGGCACGACGTTCTTGTCGATGATGCCCGCCGGCACCGCGGGCGAGAAGGTGTGGGCGATGAGCTTCTTCTGGGGGTCATACACCATCACGTAGGCGACGCCGCGGATGCGGGCAAACTCGTCCACGAGCGACTGCACAGAAGAGGCGTCGCGGGTGGAGATCAGGTCCACGCCGGTGGAGGCAAGGCTGGACGCGATGGCCTCGCCTTTGGAGATGAACTCGTCGGTCATGGTCGTCCGGAGCGATCGCGCGGACACGTACCATGTCACCGCAGCGAGGGGGACGAGAACCAGCACCAGGAAGACTACGATCTTGACGAGGAGCCGGCGGCGGAGTCGTGGCGGCTGCGACGGCCCCTCTATCTGCTGCTGCCCCTTCGGCGATGCCTTCTGGCGTGCCATGCGTATCTCCTGTGGCTCAGGCGCGGACGGCCGCGGTCCAATCGGTGACGGGGACCCAGTGGTCGCCCTCCACCCGGGTGAAATAGACGCTGTCGAGCCCCTGGTGACGCTCCGGCCCGAAGCTGAGCGGCGCCCCGATGCCGAGGTCGAGGCTGTGGAGGGACTCGAGCGACTGGCGCAGGCTGGCCCGGGTGGGATTGGCTCCTGCCCGACGCAGTGCCTCGACGATCACCTTGGCGTTCACGAAGCCTTCGAGGCTGATGAAGCTGTAGCGCTGGGGCAGATAGCCGCGATCGCGCAGCGACTCCGGCAGCGTGGGGTTGTGCTTGTCGATGAGGGCGCGGTACTCGGCCACTCCAGGCAGCGAGAGATCGTCGTAGCTCGGCATCACCTGGGAATTGACGAGCGCGCGCGTGTAGTCGCGACCCGCCGCTCGGCTCGCCTTGACGAGGAGGGCAAGCATGGCGTCGGAGCCCACGAAGGAGAGGTTGGAGATGGGCACCGTCCAACCCCCGTCGCGTGCCGCGCGCACGAAGGCTCCGCATCCCTGATAGGCCCCCGTGCACAGGACGACGTCGCAGCCCGCCTGGCGCAGGACGGTGACGGCGGGAGCCATGTCCTCCTCGAACTTCGCTCCCCGGACGTACGTCGCTTCCCCGGCGATCCGGGCCCCTCGCGCGGCGAGGGCGCGCTCGGCAGCGTCGGCCCCGCTCCGCCCGTAGGCGTCGATCTGATAGAAGACCCCGAACTTGCGCGCGCCGAGCCCCCAGAAGCGCTCCACGAGCGCGGCGACCTCCTGCCGATAGGAGGCGCGGACGTTGAACACGTAGTCGACATACGGCGGCTCGCGCTGCGGCTGGGCACCCGTGAAGTTGCCGACCACGAGCACGTCACCGTAGCGCTTGATGATGGGCAGGGCGCGGGTGAGGGTGGGCGTGCCCACGTAGTTGGAGAGGCAGAAAACCTTGTCCTGCTCCACGAGCTCGATGGTGTTGCGCAGGCACGGGTCCGGCTGATAGCCGTCGTCGAGGGCGGTCACCACCACCGAGCGTCCGTTGATGCCCCCTCGCGCGTTCATCTCTGAGAAGTAGGCGGTAGCCCCGCGCCACAGCTCGGTGCCGAGGCCGGCCGCGGGACCTTTGAACGCGGCGCTCATGCCGATCTTGACGTCGCGCGCGCTCACTCCGGGAGCGCTGGCCGTGGGCGCTTCCACCGGAGGAGTCGCCGCCTTGGCAGGGCGCGTCGCCGCCTGGGCCCAGGCACGCGCGGGGGAGGTAGCCATGACCATGGAGGCGAGCCCGAGGAATCGACGCCTGTTCATCTCACCGCACCTCCATCGTGTCGTCGGGGCTGCCCAGGGCGGCCACGAGCGCATCTATGTCCACGAGGATCGTCGCGTCGCCGTCGCGCGCCACGTGGCCCGCGATCAGATCCCCCTCGTCCGCGCGCCGGCCGAGACCATCGAGAGGCTCGAGGCCGAGCACCTCGTCGATCAGGAGCGCTAGCTGCACGCCCTCCCGCTCCACGACCAGGGCACGCGCCTCGCGGCCCGCCGTCGCCGGCGCCAAACCGAGCAGGGGGCGGACGTCCACCAACGGCACGATGTTGCCCCGCAGGTTGGCCACGCCGAGGAGATGGGCGGGAGCGAGGGGGATCCCGGTGTATTCGTCGAGCACAACCACCTCGCGCGAGAAGCGCACCTCGACGGCGAAGCGACAGCCAGCGAGCGAGACCATGCACGCGCGGGCGGGCTGGGCGAGGGCCTGCGCCTCGGCGGGAAGCGTCGTCACGGCCGGGCCGCCGATCGCTCGATCACCTGATGAACTGGCGGACGACGGTGACGAGCTGCTCCGCGGTGAAGGGCTTGCCCAGATATTCGTCGGCGCCCTGGCGCTTGCCCCACACGCGATCGCTCTCCTGGTTCTTGGAGCTCACGAGAACCACCGGCACCGCCTGGGTGCGTCCGTCGCGCTTGAGGCTGCGGAGAATCTCGTAGCCGTTGCGGTGAGGCATCACGATGTCGAGGAGGAGCAGATCGGGACGCTCCTGGACGACACGCTCTTCGAGCTGCTCGCCATCGGGGAGACAGACGACGTCGAGGCCGGCAGATTTCAAAATGCCCTCCATCAGCTTCAACTCCGACTTGGCATCGTCGACCACCATCACTTTGGCCATCGAGTCACTGTCCTCCTCTTGACACTGGCGCTTCCTCACGCCTCCGATCGAGCCGATCACGAACTCCCCGAGAAGTGTCAGCGCTTCGTCATGCGCCGCAAGGTGCCGTAACCTTGGGAATTTCAGAATGGCTTTTCGTCCGCGAAAGTGTCAAGGAAATGCGCTCTCTGCCTTGCAGGTGGAAGGGGGGTATGTTAGCGTAGCTCTGCGTTTTTATGGATCTGCTAGCCGCCGTCCTCTGGGGTCGTCGACCTGCTATCCGAGTGTATGAATCGCGACAAAGCCTCGAAAGGATTGACCCCAGGAGAGCGCTTCCGCCGGACGCAGTGCCCGATCGGTGGGAGCTAGCCTAAGGTGAGTTCTGTACTCGTCTGTTGTTTGGCCTTGACCTCGAAGGGACACAACTCCGGCAGGGATCAGGACGCAAGCGACCTTTCAGAGGAACCGGACCGCCGCGTGGTTTATGCTCCGAGGATCGCCGCGACACCAAAGGAGACCCGCACGAATGGCTGACACGACGCTGCACCTCACCGACACGAGCTTCGACACGGAGATCGGTAAGCACAAAGAAGTGCTCATGGTGGATTTCTGGGCCGAGTGGTGTCAGCCGTGCCGGGCCATCGCGCCGACCCTGGAGGAGTTGGCCCAAGAGTCCAAGGGATCGGTCAGCCTCGCCAAGGTCAACGTGGACGACAACCCGCAGCTCGCCGCGCGCTACGGCGTACGCTCCATCCCCACCATCCTCTTCCTGAAGGACGGCAAGGTGATGGACCAGGTGATCGGCGCCGTCCCCAAGTCCCAGCTCAAGAAGAAGCTGGACGCCCTCGCCTGAGCGGAGGCGACCATGACTACGGTGGGGCGCGCGCTGCCCCCGCTCTCGCCCACGCGCGAGGAGTTCCGCCGGCTCGCCGCCGACGGCAACCTGGTCCCTGTCTACGCGGAGGTGGCGGCGGATCTGGACACACCGCTCTCTGCCTTCCTCCGCCTGCGGCCGGGACCCTACGCGTTCCTCCTCGAGTCGGTGGAGGGCGGCGAGAAGTGGGCGCGCTACTCGTTCCTGAGCTCGGACCCTTCCATGGTGTTCACGGCCAAGGGCAGGCGGCTCAGCGTCCGTCACGCCGACGGCCGCGTGGAGAAGCTCGAGGCCGAGACTCCGTTCGCCGCGCTCCGCCAGCTCCTCTCGCGGTTCCAGCCGGTGGCCGTGCCGGGACTGCCCCGTTTCCAGGGTGGCGCGGTGGGCTACATCTCCTACGACATGGTCCGCCACGTGGAGGAGTTGCCGCGGCTCGCTGTCGACGATCTCAAGCTGCCCGACGCCGTCTTCATGTTCACGGACCGGCTGCTCGTCTTCGACAACCTGCGCCACCGCCTGCTCGTCATCGCCAACGCCCACATCACCGACCGTGATTCCGCCGGCCTCGATCGCGCCTACGACGAGGCGGTGACGACGATCGAGGCGCTGCTCGAGAAGCTCGGCCGTCCCGCTCGTCCCCCCGCTCCCCTCACCGTCCCCGCGGTGGAGCCGCTCCTCGCCATGGGCGAGGAAGGCTTCGGGTCCACCATGGACGAGACGACCTTCATGGATCGGGTACGGCAGGCCAAGGAGTACATTGCGGCGGGCGACGCATACCAGATCGTGGTGGCGCGGCGGCTCGATACCGAGCTCCACGCGGACCCCTTCACGGTGTATCGCGCCCTGCGCAGCATCAACCCCTCCCCGTATCTCTTTTTCCTGCGTTTGGGGAAGACGAGCATCGTGGGCTCGTCACCGGAGGTGCTGGTGCGCATGGAGGACGGGCGCGTGGAGGAGCGCCCCATCGCGGGCACCCATCCGCGGGGCAAGAGCGAGGCGGATGATGAGCGGCTCGCCGCGGAGATGCAGTCCGATCCCAAGGAGCGCGCCGAGCACGTGATGCTCGTCGACCTCGGGCGCAACGACGTGGGGCGCGTGTCGGAGATCGGCTCCGTGGAGGTCTCAGAGTTCATGGTGGTGGAGCGCTACTCGCACGTCATGCACCTCGTCAGCCACGTGCGCGGACGTCTCGCGGCGGGACGGGATGCCTTCGACGTCCTCGAAGCCTGCTTCCCCGCGGGCACCCTCTCGGGAGCGCCCAAGATCCGCGCCATGGAGATCATCGAGGAGCTCGAGCCCACCCGGCGGGGACCATATGGCGGCGCCGTCGGTTACATCTCGTACTCCGGTAACCTGGACTCCTGCATCACTATCCGCACCGTGGTCTGCCACGGCGGGAAGGCCTCCATCCAGGTCGGGGCGGGCATCGTGGCCGACTCCGATCCCAAGACGGAGTGGCTGGAGACCCGCTCCAAGGCGCAGGGCATGATCCTCGCCCTTCGGGTCTCCCAGCAGACGGAGGGCCGCTAGCCCATGCTCTTCGTCCTCGACAACTACGACTCCTTCACCTACAACCTCGTCCAGTATTTGGGGGAGCTCGGCGCGAGCATGAAGGTGGCGCGCAACGACAAGATCACGGTGGACGAGGTGGAACGCCTCGAGCTTGAGGGCATCGTGATCTCTCCCGGGCCGGGCACCCCGGAGGACGGCGGCATCTCCCTCGACCTCGTCCGACGCTTCCACGCGCGCACGCCCATCCTCGGCGTCTGCCTCGGCCACCAGACCATCGGCCAGGCCTTCGGGGGCACGGTGTCGCGGGCGCAGAAGCAGATGCACGGCAAGACGTCGCGCATCCATCACGACGGTCGGGGCGTGTTCGCCGCGCTCCCCCAGGATTTCGAGGCGACGCGCTATCACTCCCTCGTGGTGCTGGAAGAGGGCTTCCCCGCCGAGCTGGAGATCTCCGCGCGGGCGGAGGACGGCGAGATCATGGGGCTCCGTCACCGGCGCTTCCCCGTAGAGGGCGTGCAGTTCCATCCCGAGTCGATCCTCACCGGCCAGGGCAAGGCGCTCCTCCGGAACTTCCTCGAGCTCACACGCACCGTCCAGGCGGCGTGATGAGCGCGGGCGAACCTCCAAGTCGTCCTTTCACCTCCGCCGAGCTCGAAATCATCCGGCTCATTCGTCGGGTGGTCGAGCGGAGCCGATCCAAGCGCGTCGAGATAGGCATCGGCGACGACACCGCGGTCCTGCGCACCGAGCCGGGAGCCCGTCTCCTCGCCACCACCGACGTGGTCGTAGAGGACGTACACTTCCGCCGCGCGTGGGCCACCCCCTTCGACATCGGCTGGAAGGCCATGGCGGTGAACCTCTCGGACATCGCGGGCAAGGGAGGGCAACCCCTGTGGGCGCTCGTCGGGCTTGCCATGGCCGCCCCCACGCCCGAGGAGGTCGAGGGGCTCTACGAGGGCATGCGCCAGGCGGCGGCGCCGCACGAAGTCGCCATCGTGGGTGGTGATACCTCGGACTCACCCTGTGGATGGTTCATCAACGTCACGCTCCTGGGTGAGCACGGCGGCACGCCCCGGCTCCGTTCCGGGGCCAAGCCCGGTGACGCAGTCGCGGTAACGGGGACGCTGGGCCGCTCGGCGGCAGGGCTGGCCACCCTCGAAGCGGGCCGGACCGCTCTCGGTGCGACCAGCGCGGGCGCAGTGGAAGCCGTCACCTCCGCGCATCTCCGCCCCACCCCTCGCGTGGCCGAGGGGCGATGGCTGGACGCGGCGGGCGGCGTGCACGCCATGATGGATAGCTCCGACGGCCTCGCCACCGACCTTGCCCACATCTGCCGGGCGAGCGGCGTTGGAGCGCGCGTCACTCTGGATCGGCTGCCTGTGGATCCGGCGGCGCGCCAGGTAGCGGAGGCCCTCGGAGCCGATGCCCTCGCCTGGGCGACCTCGGGAGGCGAGGACTTCGAGCTGCTCCTCGCGTGCGATCCCAACTCCGTGGCACCGCTCTGCGACGGCCTGCGCCGCGCCACCGGCACCGTGCTCACCGTGGTGGGCGAGATCGAGGCGGGGGAGACCG
>DATGCY010000283.1:0-3272 GCA_035311385.1 Candidatus Methylomirabilota bacterium | reverse complement strand
GGCGCCAACATTGATCGGGATCGAGCCCTCGACCGCGCCGGTCATCGGATCGAACGCATTGATCTCGCTGGCGACGAAGCTGAAGTTGCCAACCAGCAGATCACCGCCGAACTCGCCGAATCCGGCTGGGGCAAGAGCGATGCCCCAGGGTGCCGCGAGGCGACTGTCGGTGATGACTCTTTGGAGTTGAGCTCCGTCCTCATCGAAGGCATCGACGAATCCCTGGCCCAGCGTGGCCGCCCTCTGGGCCGGGAGTCCCGCCGGCGCGTAGGTCACATAAATCTTGCCGCCGATATTCTGAACGTTGAACGGGACAAACCCCGCGGGAATGTTAGGGTCGGAAAACGCGTTGGCGCCAAGGTTCACCGGGGAGAACGTGCTGTCGAAGACGTCGATGTGTCCTCCCGCGCTGTCGGCGGCATAGAGGCGGGTCCCGGCGTTGTTGATGGCGAGACCGGTGTAGACGGCGCCGGGGGTCGTCACCTTGATGGTTGACATCAGGCCGCCTGCCCACCCGGAAATCGTGCCGTTCAGATCGGCGAAGATGAAGCGAGCGGATGTGCTAGGTGTCCCAGGCGTCAGCTGAAAGGAGGCGGTATTGGTATTGTTGACCTGACCCGTTGGTCCCTGGGGGCCAGCTCCCGTCGTGGGAATACCGACGAAACCCTGCGCATTGACCGTCAGCACCTGGCTCACGCTCGTACTGCCCGTCACTGCATAGAGAGTAGCGGTGCTTGTGCCTTGGTTCGAAGTCCAGAATGGGCTCGTGGAGCTTCGCGACATGCCCCAGGGGTTTACCAAGAGAGGATCGGTGATGGTGGCCAGACCTGGGATGTCCGAGACGAGATTCGTCTGAAGATAGGCGGCCAGAGCTTGCCCTGTATTTGCGCAGACCGCCCCAAGGACGATCGCCAAAGCCAGCCGAAGTTTGTGACGCGACCGTCTATTCACGGAGGAAACTTGCGCTGAACAACGTGCCGTCTGGCGAGAAGGTCTGCCAAGGAGCATGTTCATCGGTCGTCCTCCAGCGTTTTGCGGCTCGTCACCGCGAGTGTCTTGAACCTGCCTGTCTCCCGTCGTGGCTAAGGGCCACATTCAGATACGCAGTGGTGGGAATTTGGACCCGTAACCAGCACCGTGTTCAGGAAGTTCCGCGTTGCGCAATCGCAATGCGGATCCCTTCGGGCTATCCCTTACTCGGGCAGGGCGAATCTCCCGAGAGCCACGGCAAGGCTTGTAGCTCTGGGTCCAGTGGCCCTCGTTGACACGGAAAATGTTTCTCGCCCTTCCTTGATCGGGGCTCAGGGCGTCCTTCACTAGGGCGGAGCGCGGGCCTCCGGGATCAGTCGCCGCGCATCCGGGGGTCGAGGAGGTCTCGCAGCGCGTCGCCGACGATGTTGAAGGCGAGGACGGCGAGCATGATGGCGAGACCCGAGAACGTGGTGATCCACGGGCAGCACCTGATGTACTGACGCCCGTCGCTCAGGATATTGCCCCAGGTGGGCGTGGGCGGGGGAACGCCCAGGCCGAGGAACGAGAGACTCGCCTCGGTGCGGATAGCCGTCGCGATGTAGAGGGTGGCTACCACGATGAGCGCGTAGAGCGCGTTCGGAAACACGTGTCGGGCCATGAGCCTGAGCTGTCCCGCTCCGATCGCCTGCGCGGCCATCATGTAGTCGTTCTCGCGGATGGTGAGGGAGAGGCTCCGGGCCAGGCGTACGAAGTTCGGCAAGAGCGCTATCCCGATGGCGAGGATCTCGTTGATCAGCGACCCGCCGAGCGCCGTCACGATGATCAGCGCGAGGAGCAACGTGGGGAAGGCCATCAGCATGTCGGCGCCGCGCATGATGGCCGTCTCGGTGCGGCCGCCGCGGAACCCGGCGAGGATGCCGAGCGGTACGCCGATCGCGAAGGCAATCACCACCGAGGCGAGACCGACCTCCAGCGAGACGCGCGCGCCCCAGATGATGCGGCTCAGGATGTCCCTTCCGAACTCGTCCGTCCCCAGCCAGTGCCCCTCGACCGCGCCTGGGCCCTTGAGGACGGCGTTGGAGAACTGCGCCGAGGGGCTCATGGGCGCGAGGAGGGGCGCGGCGGCGGCCATGACGATCATGGCCGCCGCCAGCAGCGCTCCGATGAGGATAGGAAGCCAGCGCCGGAGCTGCGGCGCGAGCCGGCCGCGCGCCTCGTCGCGTGCGGGGATCGGAAGGTCGACCGTCTCGGCGCGCCGAACGATGGCCATGACCGGCTTCTATCGGTACGTGATCCGAGGGTCGACGACTGCGTAGAGCATGTCGACGACCAGGTTCACGACGATGATGATCATGGTGAACACGGTGACCGCGCCCTGGGCGAGCGGGTAGTCGCGGGCGCCGATCGCGTCCACCAGCATCTTGCCGAGGCCGGGGCGCGTAAACACCGTCTCGGTCAGCACCGTCCCCGTCAGAGCGATGGCGATGAAGACTCCGACGATAGTGAGGAGCGGCACCATCATGTTCCGGAGCGCGTGCTTGTAGATCACGATCCGCTCGATGTTCCCCTTTGCCCGCGCGGTGCGGATGTAGTCCTGGCTCACGACCTCCAACATCGCGGAGCGCGACAGCCGGCTGACCGTGGCGGCCAGGGTGAATCCCAGGGCCAGGGCGGGGAGCGTCAGGTGATAGAGCACGTCCCCAACCGCCTTCAGGAAGTCGCGCGGGTAGGTGAACATCTCCCCCGAGCGAATCATGGAGATGACGCCGTCCAAGTCCCCGCCCCCGATGAGCGGGAAGAGATCAAAGCGGAGCGAGAACACGATGAGGAGCAGGATGCCCAGCCAGAACACCGGCATGGACAGGCCGAGCAGCGCGAAGATGCGGAGCGGGTAGTCGATCAGCGGGTTGCGGCGCTTGAGCGCGGAGATGATCCCGATCGGGATGCCGACCAGCGCGGCCACCACCGCGCTGGCCATGACGAGGACGAAGGTATGGGGGAACATGCGGCCGATGTATTCGCTGACGGGATATCCCTGCCGGAACGAGATACCGAAGTCGAAGCGCACGGATCGCCAGAGGTAGTCGACGTATTGCACGGCGAGCGGGCGGTCCAGCCCGAGATTTTTGCTGCAGTCGGCGAGCGCGGCCGCGGTGGCATCGCCGCCCATCATAGCCACGCAGGGGTCACTGGGCAGGACACGCATGGCGAAGAACACGATGCTCATCGCCCCGAGGAGCATCGGAATGGCCACCAGCAGTCGGCGCACGATGTACTGGATCATGGCGGACCCTCACCTC
>DATGCY010000282.1:0-3982 GCA_035311385.1 Candidatus Methylomirabilota bacterium | reverse complement strand
GCCTAGATGGTGCCCGCCTCCTATTACGTGGGCCTGTCGGCGGTGCTCTTCGTCATCGGCGTCCTCGGCGTGATCGTGCGGCGCGATCCGCTCATCATCTTCATGTCCATCGAGATCATGCTCAACGCGGCCAACCTGGCCTTCGTGGCCTTCGGCCAGCGTCACGGCGCCGTCGACGGCCAGGCCCTCGTTTTCTTCGTTCTCTGCGTGGCCGCCGCCGAAGTCGCCGTCGGTCTCGCCATCATCGTCGCCATCTTCCGGCTCCGCCGCCGTCTCTCGGTGGACGAGCTGTCGCTCATGCGGGGGTAGCATCATGGCGCAAACCAAAGCCGCGGTACCCAGCGCCCGGCTCGACGCGGGGCTGGCCCGGGGGCTGCTGAACCAGATGCAGCTGCTCCGACGCTTCGAGGAAAAGGCCGCCGAGATGTACGCCCTGGGCAAGATCGGCGGGTTTCTCCACCTCTACATCGGCCAGGAGGCGGTGGCGGTGGGTGCCACCTCGGTGATACGCACGGAGGACTACGTGGTCTCGTCCTACCGCGAGCACGGCCACTGCATCGCCAAGGGCTCCGATCCCCGACGCGTGATGGCCGAGCTCTTCGGCCGTCGCGATGGGCTTTCCAAGGGCAAGGGCGGCTCGATGCACCTCTTCGACAAGAGCGTCAACTTCCTGGGCGGCCACGGCATCGTGGGCGCGCACCTGCCCCTGGCCACCGGGGCGGGCTTCGCCATCAAGTACCAGGGCGGCGATCAGGTCGTGCTCTGCTACTTCGGAGATGGCGCGGTGCCCGAGGGCGAATTCCACGAGTCGCTGAACCTTGCCGCCCTCTGGAGGCTGCCCGTGATCTTCATCTGCGAGAACAACCGCTACGCCATGGGCACGGCCATCCACCGCGCCCTTGCTCAGACGGAGATCTGGCGCTTCGCCGAGACGTACGGCATCCACGGCGAGGCGGTGGACGGGATGGACGTGCTGGCCGTGCGCGAGTGCGTCGGTCGCGCGGTGGAACGTGCCCGCCGGGACAAGGTCCCCGCCCTCGTCGAGGCGCGCACCTATCGCTTCCGTGGCCATTCCATGCGCGACCCCGCGGGGGCGGTGTACCGGACCAGGGACGAGGTGGAGCGGGAGAAGCAGCGCGACCCCATCGTGGTGTTCGCCGAACGCTGCGTGAAGGACGGGGCCCTCACCGAAGCCGACGTGAAGATCATGGAGAAATCCGTGGCCGATCAGGTGGACGAGGCGGTGGCCTTCGCCGATGCCTCGCCGCCTCCCGAGCCCGCCGAGCTCTTCACGGACGTCTACAAGGACTGATGCCGTGGCCGTCATGACCTACCGGGAAGCCCTCAACCTGGCCCTGCGCGAGGAGATGCGCCGCGATCCGCGCGTCTTCGTGATGGGCGAGGAGGTCGGGCTCTACGAGGGCGCCTACAAGGTGACCCAGGGCCTCCTCAAGGAGTTCGGAGAGAAGCGCATCATCGACACCCCCATTTGCGAGTCGGGATTCACGGGGGTGGGAGTGGGGGCGGCCATGCTGGGCCTACGCCCCGTGATCGAGATGATGACCTTCAACTTCTCCATCCTCGCCCTCGATCAGATCGTCAACTCCGCGGCCAAGCTCTGCTACATGTCGGGAGGCCAGTACAACATTCCCCTCGTGGTGCGCGGCCCCGGCGGGCCCGCCTCACAGCTAGCCGCCCAGCACTCCCAGAGCATGGAGACGTACTTTTACCACGTGCCCGGCCTCAAGGTAGTGCGCCCCTCCACCCCCGGCGACGCCAAGGGCCTGCTCAAGTCGGCCATCCGCGATGAGAACCCCGTCATCTTCATCGAGTCTGAGACGCTCTATGCCATCAAGGGTGAGGTGCCGGAGGATCCCGACTATTTGATTCCCCTGGGGCAGGCGGCCATCCGGCGCGAGGGCACGGACGTCACCGTCATCGCGTACATGGGCATGCTCTACCGCGCCCTCGAGGTGGCGGAGGAGCTCAGCAAGGACGGCATTTCCATGGAGATCGTCGATCCGCGCACCCTCCGGCCCATGGACACCGAGACCATCGTGAGCTCCGTGCGGAAGACGCATCGCTGCGTGGTGATCGAAGCGGGGGCGGGCTTCGCCGGCATGGGCTCGGAGATTGCCGCCGAGGTGCAGGAGGAGGCCTTCGACGACCTCGATGCTCCCGTTGTCCGCGTCACGGGCGAGAACGCCCCCATGCCCTACGCGCGCAATCTCGAGCTGCTGAAGACCCCCTCGAAGGACAAGATCGCCGCGGCGATCCGGGAGGTCTGCGCATGATCACCAAGGTCCTCATGCCCAAGCTCAGCGACGCGATGGAGACGGGCAAGGTCATCAAGTGGCTCAAAAAGGAAGGCGACACCATCAAGGGCGGCGACGTCATCGCGGAGATCGAGACGGACAAGGCCAACGTGGAGATCGAGGCTTTCGGGGCCGGTGTCCTGCGCAAAATCGTGGTGGGCGAGGGTGGTCAGGTGCCCGTGGGTGACATGATCGGCGTGATCGCGGACCCCGCCGACGACATCGGTGCTGTCGCCTCCGCGCCGTCCGCCCCAGCCGCGGCGTCGCCGTCTCCCCCGAAGAGCGCGGAAGTGCCCGGGCCCGCGTCGCTCCCCGCGATGGAGTCGTATCGTTCCGTTCCCGCCACCAGCAGCGTGGTGCCCATGACCGCCGCCCCCGCGCCGGCGTCGGGACGGGATGGCCGCGTCAAGGCCTCGCCCCTCGCGCGCAAAATCGCCGCCCAGTCCGGCGTCGATCTGCGTCTTCTCCAGGGCACGGGACCGGGCGGGCGGATCGTGCGGCGGGACGTCGAGTCCGCCGCCACCGCGCCACGTCCCGCCGTAGCTCCTGCGGCCGTCGCAGCGGCACCGACGGCCCCGCGCCCGCAGTTCGTCATCCCGCCGAGGACGGACGCCGAATACGAGGACCGCGCCCTCACGCCGATGCGCGCCGCCATCGCCAAGCGCATGCCATTATCCAAGTCGCCGGTGCCCCACTTCTATGTCACCTCGGACGTGTCCATGGATCGGGCGTGGGCGCTGAGGGCCGAGCTCAACGGACTCGAGGGGCAGCCGAAGGTCTCCGTCACCGACATGGTAATCAAGGCCTGCGCCCTCGCCCTGCTCAAGAACCCGGGGGTCAATGCCCAGCTTCAGGGCGACAAGCTGCGGATCTTCCACCGCGCGCACATCGGCATCGCCGTCGCCCTCGAGGAGGGGCTCATCACGCCGGTGCTGCGTGATTGCGATGTCAAGCCGCTGGCCCAGATCGCGGTGGAAGCGCGGGATCTCGCCGAGCGCGCCCGCGCGGGCAAGCTCCGCGCCCAGGAGTTCTCCGGGGCAACCTTCTCGATCTCCAACCTCGGCATGTACGACGTGGAGGAGTTCTCGGCCATCATCAACCCGCCGGAAGGCGCCATCCTCGCCGTGGGCTCCGTGCTCGAGAAGGCCGTCGTCGACAACGGCCAGATCCGTGCGGGCCGCCGCATGAAGATGACCATCTCCTGCGACCATCGCGCGATGGACGGTGCCATGGGCGCCCGCTTCTTGCAGAACGTCAAGCGCCTCCTGGAAGAGCCGCTGCGCCTCCTGGTGTAGTACGTGGCCAACCAGTCCTTCGACGTCGTCGTCGTCGGCTCCGGACCGGGCGGCTACGTGGCGGCCATTCGCTGCGCCCAGCTCGGGCTCAGCGTGGGAGTGGTGGAAGACGATCGGCCGGGCGGCGTCTGCCTCAACTGGGGCTGCATCCCGACCAAGGCGCTCCTGCGCAATGCGGAGATCGTGGGGCTGTTCCATCGGGCCGAGGAGTTCGGCATCACCGTGGGCGAATGGAAGGCGGACTACGCCCAGGCCATCCAGCGCTCGCGGCGCGTGGCGGATCGCATGGCCAAGGGCGTCGAGTTCCTCTTCCGCAAGAACAAGATCACGCTGGTGCCGGGCTCGGGCACGCTCAAGGCGAAGAACGCGGTC
>DATGCY010000281.1:0-20792 GCA_035311385.1 Candidatus Methylomirabilota bacterium | reverse complement strand
CTTGGCGCTGATTTCGGGACCGACGCCGGCGGGATCCCCCATCGTGATGCCGAGCACGGGAGGACGACGGGTCATCCCACGGCTCCTTTGACGAGCGAGGCGAGGAGATCGGGCGCCCCGAAGCCTCCCGCCTTGGTTAGGACGGTCAGGGGCGGCCGCCCGTCGCGCACGAGCCGGCCCAGGGCAAGCCCGCTCGCCGGGGCGCCGTCCAGCTCGAGGCGTCGAGCGCCGAGCGCGCGCAGAACGGCGAGCGCGGTGTCGCCCCCCGTGAGGACGAGCAACGCAGGGCTGACCTCGGCGAGGACCGCGCTCGCCACCGCGGCCAGCCGCGTGGCCACCTCGTCCCGAGGCCCGTCGAACGCGTCCGAGCTGGCGATGAAGGCGGTCGCGCCCTCGCGCAGGCGGTCGACGACTCGGTGGATGTCGACGCTTCCTCCCCGCTTCACGCGCACGCCGGTGAGGCCGCCGCGTTCGACGGCGGCGATTTGTTCGCGCGTCGCCGGGTGACGGCTGCCCGCCACGACGAGACGAGAGCCAGCGTCCGGCAGGGCAGGAGCTGAGCCGGCGCGACCCCACGCAACCGCGGCCGCCTGGGCGAGACCCGCCGAGCCGGCCAGGACGAGATCGGATCGACCGAGAGTCGCGTGGGCGAGGGCGCTCAAATCCGCATCCGTTTCCGCGTCTGCCACGACGAGGCCGCGGCGCTCGCGTGCGGCCCGCGCGAGATCCTCGGCGGCGCCGCGTACCTCCTTGAGGGGGAGGAGCGACACGGGCAGGGTCGAGCGCCCGCTCAGGATCTCGACGAGATCCGAAGTGGCGGCGCGGTAGTCGGGATCGCTGCCGATGGGCGAGCGGTGGACAGGGACGCCGTGCACGGAGAGGAGACCGTGCACCACGGTGCGGCCCATGGCCGGAAAGGCCGGACACACGAGGGCGGCACGGGCCCGTGCGCCCTCGACGAGCGCGTCGAGCTCGACGGCGACGGGCCCGCGGAACGTGGAGTCGATCTTCTTGAAGAGGGCGCTCCTGGCCAGGCGAGGGGCCAGTGCCGCTCCCACTCGTCGCATGGCTGCCGCGGCGTCGTCATCGGAAAGGGCGCGCGTCTCGGTGTCGAGGGTGACCACTTCCAGATCCGCGTCGGGGAGGTTGGGAGCAACGACGACGCTCACCGGGCCTCGTCCCGCAAAGAGGGCCCCCGTATCGCAGGCACCCGTTAGGTCGTCCGCGACGATCGTGACGTCCATGATCGTGACGTCCATGGGAGTCCCTGTAACCTATCACAAAGGAGCGAGAGCACGGGCCCGCGGACCGACCGCCATGTATACTCGATTCGCCATGTGGCGATCCCTCCGCCGACTCGCGACTATCGCGCTCTGCTGCGCCGCCCTCCCGGCGTCGGCGGCGGCCACCGATCCCGCGAAAGAGCTCGACCTCATCAAGCCCAATCGGCAACAACCAGCGAAGGACTTCAAGGTTCCCGCGCTCGATGGCAGCGGGCTCCGCCTCAAAGACCTCAAAGGCAAGGTGGTGTTCCTGAACCTGTGGGCGACCTGGTGCCCGCCCTGCAAGGAAGAGATGCCCGCCATGGAGCGGCTTTGGCTGAAATACAAGGACCGCGGCCTCGTGGTGATCGCCCTCAGCATGGACTCGGGCGGGGCCAAGGCCGTGAAGCCGTACATCGATCACGCGAAGTACACCTATCCCGTGGGCCTCGATCCCAAGATGGAGGTGGCGCAACTTTATGGGGCCCGCTCCGTGCCCTCCACGTTCATCATCGACCGCGGCGGCATGCTGCGCGCCATCGCCTTGGGGCCGCGAGAGTGGGATGGTCAGGCCGCCTACGCCTACATCGAGACCCTCTTGGTGGAGACCCTCTTATTAAAGGATGACCGGCCCCGTGGCTGAGTCGCTCGGCGTGCTCGTGGCGTTCTCGGCGGGGCTCTTCTCGTTTCTCTCTCCGTGCGTGCTCCCCCTCTTCCCGTCGTACCTCTCCTTCGTGACGGGGATGTCCGTGGATCGCCTCACCTCGGACGTCTCGGTGTCCGAGCGCTCGCGCATCTTCCTCCATTCCCTGGCGTTCATCGCCGGCTTTACCGCCGTCTTCGTGAGCTTGGGGGCGTCCTTCAGCGCGGCCGGCCAGTTCTTCCTCGAATACCGTGACTGGATCAGAATTGGCGGCGGCGTCCTCATCGTCCTGTTCGGCCTGTACATTGCGGGGTTCTTTCAGTGGGGCCCGCTGAGCCGAACCCGCCAGCTCCAGATTCGGAGCAAGCCCGCGGGCTTCATCGGCTCTTTCGCGGTAGGGCTCACCTTCGCCATCGGCTGGACGCCGTGCGTCGGCCCCATCCTCGGCTCCATCCTCACCCTGGCGAGCAGCGAGAGCACGGTACGGCACGGGGTCGGCTTGCTCCTCGCCTATTCGGCGGGTCTCGGGGTGCCGTTCCTCGCCTTCTCCTTCGGCCTGGGCTTCTTCCTGCGTTTCTTCAAGCGCTACCGCCCGTTCATCCCGGTGGTCGAGCGCGCCGCGGGCATCCTGCTCGTGGTGGTCGGTGTCCTCGTGGCCACCAACTACTACATCCTCCTCAATTCCTGGACGGTGAGCATCACACCGGAGTGGCTGCTCCGACGGCTTTAGGTTCGCCGGCCCTCGCCGGGTTATTCTCGCGCCATGAGCCCGGAGGAGGGCCGTGACGACGAGCTCGAGCGGCGGACCCGACGGCTCCGATTCCGGATCGCGTTCTTCCTCACGTCCCTGGTCGCCCTCAGTGTGATCGTGACGCTTCCCTTCTCGGTCAAGAGCGTGGTCGACGACATCTTGGGTCCGGTGACGGGTCGGGTGGTGAAGATCTCCCGCGACCGCCCCGACACGGCCCACCGGAATCACACGAAGCTCCACATGGCCCTGGTCGCCATCGACGAGACGCAGCTCCTCGCGACCATCCGAGTCTCCGGCCACCACGTTTGCGCCGGTTGTGACTGGAGCGACCGTGTCCTCTTCGTCTCCGTAACGCAGGACGATCTCGACGCGGACGGCATGCCGCCCTCCGTGGGTGTCACCCTTCCCGCGAGCAGCGCGGAGGTCTCGGAGGTGATCCAGCTCCCCGTCCGTGGGCATCCCATCCACTACCTGTTCGACAGCTACCGCCTCATCGTGGGTGTGGTGCTGCAGCGGATCCGCGGAGATGCCCCACCCCAGATCTTTTCCGCCGCGGAGGCGAGGGGGCACCTCTTTCTCTCCGTCGAGGAGCTGTTGCCGCGGCAGTCGATGGTCGGCCCCATCATGCTAGACCGTGCGAGCATCCGGGCCGCTGACGATCCGTTCGAATATGTGGAGGCCTTCGAGCTCAACTTCGAGCGCCCGCGCTATCTGCGCGTCCTCGCCGTGATGCTCGTCCTCCTGATGGCCTCCGCCGCGGCCTACTCGGTCTTCCTCCGGCCGCTCCACGATCTCGTCCTCAACTCCGGCGCGCTCGTCCTCGGGGTGTGGGGAATCCGCTCGATTCTCACTCCCCAGAACCTCTTCTACCTCACCGCCGTCGACCTCGCCCTCTCGACGGTCATCATCTTTACCCTGGGCGCCATCACGGTGCGGGCCCTGTTCTACATCCACGACGAGGCCGACATGACGCTCTTCCGTCGGGTCCGTCGCTAGCGCTGGCCCCTCCATGGTCATCGAGGTGCGAGTGCCGGCGACCTCGGCCAATCTTGGCCCGGGCTTCGACGTGCTCGGACTTGCCCTCGGGCTCTACAACGAGGTCGTTTTCCAGGAAGCCGAGGGCGTCACCGTCACCATCGAGGGGGAGGGCGCGGGACGGCTCGACACGGGCGCCGACAACGTGGTCGCGCGCGCCGTGCGCATCGCTTACGAGGCGGCAGGCTGTCGCTTCCCGGGGGCCGCCATCCGCTGCGTCAACCAGATTCCTCCCGCGCGCGGGCTGGGCTCGAGCGCCGCCGCCTGGGTCGGCGGTCTCGTCGCCGGCAATGCCGCCCTCGGCTCACCGCTGGACCGCGAGGCGATTCTGGCGCTGGCCAGCCGGGCCGAGGGTCATCCGGACAACGTGGCCGCCGCGCTCCTGGGCGGCCTGACCGTGTCCTGCGCGGTTGGCGACCAGGTCACCGCCGTGTCCTTGCCGATCTCTCCGCAGATCGAGTGGGTCGTGCTCGTGCCCGAGGCTGAGAGCTCGACCAAGGAAGCACGAGCCGTGCTCGCCTCCACCGTGCCGAGGGCCGACGCTGTATTCAATCTCCAGCGCTTGGGACTACTTCTGGCCTCCCTGGCTCAGGGGCGCGCGGATCTTTTGCGTGTCGCCATGGACGACAGGCTGCATCAGCCACAGCGCCAGGTGCTCTTTCCGTGGATGGAGTCGGTGCGGCGCGCCGCGCTGGACGCGGGCGCCTTCGGTTGTGTGCTCTCCGGGGCCGGTCCCTCGCTCTTGGCTGGCGTGCTGGGCCAAGGCGATGCGGTGGCGCACGCCATGGAGGGCGCGCTCGAGGCGGTCGGGCTCAAGGGACGCGCGGTCTCGCTGGCCGTCGACACCCTGGGAGCCAGTTGGAACCGACGGCGCCAGGCGCCGGTTGACGGGTAAACAGGCTCCAAGACTTGACTCCTTCGGAGCGGGAAGGATACGATGCCCCCAAGGTCGGCACGTGATCAAGAGTGACCGGTGGATCAGGCGGATGGCGCTCGAGCAGGGCATGATCAAGCCGTTCGAGGAGCGCCAGGTCCGCGCGGGCGGCATCTCCTACGGCCTCTCCTCCTACGGCTACGACCTCCGGATTGCCGATGAGTTCAAGATCTTCACCAACATCAACAACACCATCGTGGATCCCAAGGGCTTCGACCCGCGCTCCTTCGTCGACTACCAAGGTCCGGTGTGCATCGTGCCGCCCAACTCCTTCGCGCTGGGCCGTTCCGTCGAGTACTTCAGGATCCCACGCAACGTGCTCACCATCTGCGTGGGCAAGTCCACCTACGCGCGCTGCGGCATCATCACGAACGTGACGCCCTTCGAGCCCGAGTGGGAAGGTTACGTGACGCTCGAGATCAGCAACACCACGCCATTGCCCGCCAAGATCTATGCCAACGAGGGGATCGCCCAGGTCCTCTTCTTCGAATCCGACGAGGCCTGCCAGACGTCCTATGCGGACAGGCAGGGGAAGTACCAGGGTCAGCAGGGAATTGTCCTCCCGACGGTGTAGGCCCTGGGGCCGGCCCCGAACACTGAGGGGCCAGGAGGTGAGTGGTCATGGCTGAACAGAAGAAGAAGGAAGTCAGGCCGACCAAGCCCAACGAAGGTGACGAGGGCGGCGGCGCCAATCCCGAGGTCGCCAAGAAGGGGAAGAAGATCAAGGAGGATCTCGACAACCTCCTGGACGAGATCGACGACATCCTCGAGGAGAACGCCGAGGAGTTCGTCAAGAGTTACGTCCAGCGGGGCGGTCAGTAGTCGCCTCCGCGAGGAGCCGAGATGCCGATCTACGAGTATCGCTGCAACGAGTGCGAGCGGGAGTTCGAGCGCTACGTCAGTGCCGCCTCCGCCCCGGTGGAATGCCCCGCGTGCCAGAGCGCGCGGGTGATGCGACGCCTCTCCGTGGTGAGCCGGCTCAACCTGAGCAGCTCCGTGCCCGCGGGCGGTATGTCCGGCGGTGGCGGATGCTGCGGCGGCGGCTGCGGCTGCCACTGACGCGATCGTCGGCTGACGACACAGGGCCCCGTTGGGCCCTGTGTCTTTTCCCTCTGTAGACACCGCGCGGCCTCGCGCCTATACTTCGCACCATGGATCTGAGACAACTCGAGATCTTCGTGAAGGTCGCCGAGCTCAAGTCCTTCTCGAAGGCGGCTCAGGCGCTGCGGCTCACCCAGCCCACCATCTCCGAGCACATCCGTACCCTCGAGCAGGAGCTCGGGGTGCGCCTCCTCGATCGGCTCGGGCGGGGCGCGGAAGTGACGCGGGCCGGTCAGCTCCTCCTCTCGCACGCCACGCGTATGCTCCAACTTCAGCGCGAAGCGATCCAGGCCATGGACAGTTTCCAGGGTCGGCTCGCCGGCGAGCTGCACGTGGCCGCCAGCACCATCCCGGGGGAGTACATCCTGCCGGCGCTCATCGGGCGCTTCAAGGAGAAGTTCCCCGACATCGCGATCACCCTCCTCATCGGCGACAGTCGCGCCGTGGTCGACTGGGTCGTGGACGGCCGCGCCGAGGTGGCGATGGTGGGCGCGCGGCTCCCTCACCGCGGCGTCGAATACCGTGAGCTCATGCCCGACGAACTGGTCGTGGTCGTGCCCATCGGGCATCCGTGGCACGGCAAGAAGGAGGTCGATCTCGAGGACCTTCGAGCCGAGCCACTGCTCCTGCGGGAGCAGGGCTCGGGAACGCGCGCCGCCCTCGAGGCCGCGTTGGCGCAGGCCGGGCTCGACCTCTCCGTGTTTCACATCGTGGGCGAGATGGGCTCGACCCAGGCCATCAAGCAGGCGGTCAAGGCCTCCGTGGGCGTGTCGGTCATCTCGCGGCGCGCGGTGGACGAGGAGTGCCGCGCGGGTCTTGTGTGGTGTCTCAAGCTCCGCGATCTCAAGATCACCCGCGCCTTCCATCTCGCCATCCACCGCGACCGGAGCCGTTCGCCCCTCGCCGAGGCTTTCCGGTCCTTTCTCGAAGCGGAGTCATCCTGAGCGGGCCCGACCCTCTCGTCGCTGCGGCGCGTCGACCTGCTATGGACACGCAGCTCACCGATCCCAAGACGGGGAAGCAGATCCGCCTGACCAGCTACGCGGCGTGCGCGGGCTGAGCGTCCAAGATGGGTCCTGGAGATCTCCAGGACGTGCTGAGCGGGCTCACCCACCACGAGCACGCCGACCTGCTTGTGGGCCTCGGGCGCAGTGACGATGCCGCCGTGTACCGTATCTCCGACGACGTCGCCCTGGTGAGTACGGTCGACTTCTTCCCGCCCATCGTGGACGACCCGTATCTCTACGGAGCCATCGCCGCAGCGAACTCGATGTCCGACGTCTACGCCATGGGCGGCCAGGTCCTCTTCGCCCTCGCCGTTGCGGGCTTCCCACGCGACATGCCAAAGGACATCATCGCCGCCGTCTTCAAGGGCGGGTCCGACAAGGTGCGGGAGGCAGGTGGGGTGGTCGCCGGAGGCCATACCGTGGTGGATGCCGAGCCCAAATATGGGCTGGCCGTGACGGGTACGGTGCATCCCAAGCACATCTTCATCAAGGGTGGTCTTCGTCCGGGCCACCGGATCTTCCTCTCGAAGCCGCTCGGTACCGGCGTGATCGCCACCGCGGCCAAGAACGACAAGTGCCCGCCTGAGGTGCTCGAGGGAGCGGTGGCGAGCATGCTGCGGCTGAACCGGATCGCCGCCGAGGTGGCGCGGGAGGCGGGGGTGCGCGGCGCGACGGACATCACGGGCTTCGGGCTGCTCGGTCACGCGGCGGAGATGATGGAGGCTTCCCGCGTCGGCATCGCGCTCCGCCTCCGCGATCTGCCGCTGCTCCCCGGGGCTCGAGCGCTCGCGGAGCAGGGAAGCTTCAGCGGCGGCATGGGGAGAAACCGCGAGCATCTCCAAGGCACGCTGGGCGCCCGGGGCCGGCTCGCCCTCGATCCCGCCATCGACAAGGCCGCGGCAGGCCTGCTCTTCGAGTCGGAGACTTCCGGCGGTCTCCTCTTCGCGGTGCCCCCCGAGAGCGCGGGATCCGTGCGAGCGGGATTCGAGCGGCGCGGCGAACCGTGCTGGGAGGTCGGTGAAGCGACGGTGGAGATCGGCCTCGCCGTTCGCTAGGCCGGCGAGTCGGCCGTCCTTACTGCTGGACTGAGCGCTTCAAGAAGGCGCGGAGCTTTTCCTTGAGCTCGGGCGGCAGCGTGGTCTCACGAAGACGGCGGGCGGCATCCACCGTGCCCTTGTAGGTCCGCACGAACGCGACACACGGTCCGCATCCCTCGAGGTGCCACTCGAGCAGCTCCGCTTGATGCCGGGGCAGGGAACCATCGACGTAGTCGGCGAGCAGATCCATGCATTCAGGACAATCCATGTCGCCGTGCGCTTCGGCCATCCCCCACCCTCCTCGTCGATGAGGTCCTGCTGAATGGAACGATACCATAGTCGTCGCGTTATGGAGGCGTCAAGCCCCTTCTCCACGGCGTGCGCGTCGCTCGACGATGCGGAGTGTCAACGTCGTGTCAGATGCAATGCATGCGCAGCACATGGGCGGGCGTCACGAGGGGCGTGCTCTCTCGTCGTGATCAGTTGACGCGACTGGGAAGCACCCCTATGATGATCCAATCTCACTCGGCTGCCGTCTCGTCACGAGGGGAAAGGAGTTGCGCATGGCGCCGTCTTCCACGTCGCAGACGCAGGAGCAGCGGGTCCAGGAGTTCGTCAACGACTTCCGGGCTCTTCGCGAAGAAGTGGGCAAGGTTATCGTCGGCCACGACGATGTGATCAGTCACGTGCTGACCGGATTGTTCGCGGGCGGCCACGTGCTCCTCGAAGGCGTGCCTGGACTGGGCAAGACCCTCCTCATCAAGACGCTCGCGGAGAGTCTGGATCTGTCCTTCTCGCGGATCCAGTTCACCCCCGACCTCATGCCCGGCGACATCATGGGCACCAACATGATCGTGGAGGATGAACAGGAGCGGAAGCACTTCCAGTTCCACCGCGGGCCGATCTTCGCTCACATCCTCCTCGCCGACGAGGTGAACCGGGCCACGCCCAAGACGCAGTCCGCCCTCCTCGAAGGCATGCAGGAAGGCGCGGTCACGGTGTCGGGGCACGCCAACCCGCTCCCTCAGCCCTTCTTCGTGCTGGCCACGCAGAATCCCATCGAGATGGAGGGCACGTACCCGCTGCCTGAGGCGCAGCTCGACCGCTTTCTCTTCAAGCTCCGGGTGCAGTATCCCGCCCTCCAGGACCTGACGGAGATCATCAACCGCACCACCCAGGTGCGCGAGGTCAGCGTGCAGCGGGTGATGACGGGGCCGCGGGTGCTGTCCTTCCGAGAGATGGTGCGGGAGGTGCCGATCGCCTCCCACGTGCGCGACCTCGCCGCCCTCATCGTGCTCGCCACCCACCCGCAGTGGGACCGCGCGCCGGAACAGACGCGGCGCTTCATCCGCTACGGGGCGAGCCCCCGCGGGGCGCAGGCCCTCGTGCTCGGGGCCAAGGTGCGCGCCCTCAGCGAGGGGCGGTACAACGTGAGCGTGGAGGACCTGCGAGCGATGGCGCTGCCGTCGCTGCGCCATCGCATCATCCTCAACTTCGAGGGTGAGGCGGAAGCCGTCGACGTGGACCGGCTCATCGTGCAGATCATCGAGACGGCCGAGAACATGAGCGCGACGGAGAAAGAGGTGTTTCTCCGCTAGCGCGTCGAGGAGGGCGTCATGCCCGACCTGACCATTCTGCAGCGCGCGGTGGCCGACGTGTCCCGCCAGATCCGGATGCGTCGCGCAGAATTCTACGGGCTCCGCGGCCTGTTCGGCGGCTCTCTGTGCGCGCTGCTGCCTCTCATCCTCCGCGATTCCTTCGGGTGGCTGAGCTTCGTCTGGGCCGGTGCCTGTCTGGCCGTGGGTGCTCTCGTGGGGGCCGCCGTCGGCTTCTTCATGCGCCTCCCTGCGGGAGAGGCAGCTCGCCTGGCCGACCGTGGCTACGGGCTCCAGGACCGCATCGCCACCGCCCTCGAGTGGGCAGACCGTCCCGATCGCACCCCGCTCGTGGACGCCCTGGTCGTCGATGCGGTGAACCGCGTGCAGTCGCTGGAGGGACGCCGGGTGGTGGCGAGGCGGATCCCCCGCGAGGCTCGCTTCGTGCCTGTGCCGCTGGCCGTCGGTCTCGCCCTCGCCCTCGCTCCCGCCATTCCGCTGCCTCAAGGCTCGCTGCCCAGCCTCTCCGGGGCGCGGCAGGAAGAAGAGGAGGAGAAGCCGCAAGACCGCACGGGAAATCTCGAGAGCCAGGACCAGCCGAAAGCGGCCAAGCGCGAAGACATGCGCCGCGCCGAGATGCAGGAGCGCACGGTGGGGCCGCGGGCGGGCATGGGCGGGGCGACCCAACCGGGTGATCTCTCCGCAATCTTCAAGGACACGTCCATCGCGGGACAGACGCCGGACTTCAACGCCTTCCTCAAGAAGGGCGACGAACGCATTCGCATGCTGGAGCAGATCGACCGGCTCCCTGACCTCCAGAGCGACTTCACCCAGAACCAGCAGCGCATGGTCTTCCAGAAAGCGAAGGCCCTGCGCGGCGGCCTCAAGGGCGAGCAATTCTCTCCCGACAAGCTGCGCGAGCTCCTGAAGGAGATGGAACGTCTCGGTCGCAAGGGCGACCCAGGCTACTCCGGAGACCTCAGCGAAGGCATGGAGGCGCTGGACCAAGGACAGAGCGATCGGGCCATGGAGGCCATGGAGCGCGCCCTCAACAAGCTGCGCGCCATGGAGGAGAAGGGACGGGACGGCAAGGGCCTTCGCGGCGGGCGGGAGGACGAGCGGCGAAGCGCGCGCAGGGGCGAGCGCGGGCAGGGAGGCACGCCGGGCGACGAAGGAGACTGGCCGGAGGGCGAAGGCTCGCTGCCCGGCAAGGGCAAGAGCGGAAGTCCCAAGGGCGATCCCTCCCAGCGGCTGCGCACGAATCCGTTCGACGTGGGCGTCGAGGGTGAAGCGCGGCCCGGCCGCAAGGATGGGATGGACACCAACCTCGTGGGCCGAGGTGGCAGTGTGCCCTCCCGGCTCCAGTACATGAGCGTGCTCGGCCAGTACCGCAAGCAGATGGAAGAGGACGTGGCGCGAGAGCAGGTTCCCCGCGACTTCCACGGGCAAGTGAAGGACTACTTCAAGGCGCTCGACGAGAAATAATGGCCACGACCACCGCGACCCGAGCCCAGGACCTTCTGTCCTCGGAGTTCCTGACCCAGCTCGAGCGCTTGGCCCTCGTGTCGCGGCGCGCCTTTCGCGGACGGACCCGCGGCGAGCGCAAGAGCCCACACAAGGGCATGAGCGTGGAGTTCGCGGATTATCGTCCGTACGGCGCGGGTGACGACCTCCGCTACGTCGACTGGAACATCTATGGACGGCTCGACCGGCTCTACCTGAAGCTCTTCGTGGACGAGGAGGATCTCTATCTCCATCTCCTTCTCGATGGCTCCGGGTCCATGCGATTCGGCGAGCCGTCCAAGCTACGCTACGCCGCGCGCCTTGCCGCCGCCCTCGGCTTCGTCGGGCTGGCCAGCCTGGAGCGGGTGGGGGTGGCCGTGGTGCGCGACCGCATGGCGGAAGGCTGGAGCCCGGCGCGCGGGCGCGGGCACTTTCTCTCTCTGCTCGAGTTCGCGGCGCGGCTCCGCGCAGAGGGCCCGACCTCGCTCAACGACGGACTGGCCGCCTACGCGCTGCGCTCGCGGGAAGCGGGGGTGGCCGTGCTCATCTCCGATCTGCTCGATCCGGCGGGCTACGAGCGCGGCCTCAAGGCCCTTCTCGAGCATCGCTTCGACGTGCACGTGATCCACGTCCTCGCCCCCGAGGAAATGAATCCGACTCTGGCGGGCGACCTGCGCCTCACCGACGCGGAAACGGGCGAGGTGCGCGACCTGACCATGGACGCCGAGGCGCTTCGAGGCTACCGCCAGCGGCTGCATGACTTTCTCGGCCGCGCCGAAGCCTTCTGCCGTGGGAACGAGATCGTCTATCACCGCGTGGTCACCGACACCCCCGTCGAGGAGATGACCCTGCGGCAGCTCAAGGGGTTGCTCCTGGCATGAGCTTCCTCTCCCCCCTGGCCCTGCTCGTCGGTGCGCTGTCCGTCCCCCTCGTCCTCCTGTATTTCCTCAAGGTGCGGCGGCGGGAAGCGACGGTGCCCAGCCTCCTGCTGTGGGATCCGTCGCGGCGCGACCGCGAGGCCTCCACCTTCTTCCAGCGCCTGCAGCGCGATCCGCTCCTGATCCTGCAACTCCTCGCCCTCCTCGCCCTCGCCCTGGCCCTGGCTCGTCCGGCGGTCACCGTCATGGGGCATGGAGCCAAGCGAATCGTCATCGTCCTCGACACCTCGGCCTCCATGAAGGCCACGGACGTGTCGCCGTCGCGTTTCGGCCGCGCCCAGCGCCAGGCGCTCGATCTCGTAGGCCGGCTGGGAACGGGCGCCGAGGTCATGGTGATCGAGGCCGCCGTGCAGCCGCGCGTGCTGGCCCCCTTCAGCCACGAGCGCGAACAGGCGCTTGCCGCCATTCGCGGGGCGGGGGCGACCGATCTACCCAATCGGCTCGGCGAGGCGGTCCGCACCGCGCGGGCTCTCGTGGGCCAGGACTCACGCGCGGAGATCCACGTCTTCACCGACGGCGCGCACCCGGCGGCGCTCCGCGGCCAGGCGGACGACGTGCGAGTGCGCTGGGTCGGTGTCGGGCAGCGGGGCCGCAACGTCGCCATCACGAACCTCTCCGTGCGCCGCAACTACATTGGCGCCTTCGACTCCCAGGCCTTCGTGTCCTTCGTCAACTTCTCCGACGTACCGGAAAGCTTCTCCTTCGCCCTCACTCTCGACGGCGAAACGGTCGCCGAGAAGTCTCTGACCCTCGAGCCAAGGGTGCGCCGGGCCATCGTGCTGCCCTTCTCCCATGTGGGGGCCGGAGTGCTGCGGGCTCGCCTCAACGTCTCCGACGATCTGGCCGCCGACGACACGGCCTACGCGGTGATTCCCCCGGTGCGGATGATCCAGGTTCTCCTCGTCAGCCCGGGGAATCTCTTCCTGGAAAAGGAGCTCTCCACCGATCCGCAGGTGAAGCTCGAGGTGCGCAAGCCCGACGCCTACCAGGGCGGCATGGAAGGCTTCGACGTCGTGGTGTTGGACAGCACGAGCCCCGCGCGCATCGGCAACGGACGGTTCGTGCTCGTCAACACGGCGCCGCCCGACGTCCCCCTCGAGGTGCTGGGGCGCCTCGAGTCGCCCGTCATCATGGATTGGGACCGCAATCACCCGATCATGCGGCAGGTGGACTTAGCCAAGGTCACCATCGAGGATGCGCTGCGCGTGCGGCCCCTTGCCGCGGGCAAGACGCTCGTGGAGGCGGTGGGCGGGCCCATCGTCTATCTGCTGGAGGAGCCGAACCGCAAGGCGGTGTTCTTCGGGTTCGATCTCTTCCGCTCCGACCTGCCCCTGCGGGTGGCCTTCCCCGTGATGATGTCGAAAGCCCTCCGCTGGCTGCATCCCGCCGGCCTCGATCAGAGCAGCCTGTCCCTCCAGACGGGCCAGCCCATCCTCTTGCCCGTGGAGCACGGCGTCTCCACCGCCACCGTGACCACTCCGTCGGGACGGCGCGTGAGCGCGCCGGTCACGAGAGGTGTCATCAGCTTCACGGAGACCGACGAGGTCGGCGTCTACACCGTGGGGACCGCGCGCGGGGAGACCAAGGTCGCGGTCAACCTCTTCAACCCCGACGAGTCCGAGCTCGAGCCCAAGCCGCTGCCGACCTTCGTAGAGGGCGCGCGGCCCGAGTCGGCGCCCGTGCCCGTGCAGCGCGAGCTCTGGCAGTATCTCGCGGCCGTTGCCGCCTTCCTCCTCCTCCTCGAGGGTCTCCTCTACTGGCGCCGCCAGACGGCGGGCCATCTCGGGGTGCCGGCGAACGTGGGCGATCGCTGGGCCCTCGGTCTTCGCTGCGTGCTGGTGGCCCTGGTCTTGATCTCGCTGATCCGGCCCACCTTGCCGCGCTGGGTTGATCGGCTGAACGTCATCTATCTCCTCGATGTCTCGGACAGCGTGAGCCTGGCCGCTCGCGAGAGCGCCTTCCGCTTCGCCGCGCAATCCGGCAACAGCGCGCGCACGGGCGATCAATCGGGGGTGATCGTGTTCGGCGAGGAAGCGGTGGTGGACCAGCCGCTCAAGCCCGGCGGCAAGATCGAGCGGCCCCAGGTGCAGGTGGGCGGGCGGGGCACGAACCTCGCGCAGGCCCTCCAGCTCGCCCTGGCCACGGCTCCGCCCGGACACGCCAATCGCTTCGTGCTCCTCTCCGACGGCCGGCAGAACATCGGCAATGCCCTCGCGGTGGCTCAGGCGGCCAAGGATGCGGGAGCCGACATCTGGTACGTGCCCGCGCCCCTCACCTTCAAGCAGGAGGTGGTGGCGGAGTCACTGCTCCTGCCGCGTGAGGTGAAGTTTGGCGAGCCCTTCCAGGCCAAGGTGGTGGCCTGGAGCCAATCGGAGACGCAGGGACGCCTGTCCATGTTCAGGAACGGGGAGTTCCTCGGCTCCCAGGTCATCAAGCTCAACGCGGGCAAGAACGTGTTCTCGTACAAGCAGTCGCTCGAGCAGAGCGGCATCCACGTTTATCAGGCGGCCATCGACGTGGAGGGCGACATCATCGAGGAGAACAACCGCGCGGTGGGGACGGTGGTGGTGCGCGGACGGCCTCAGGTGTTGCTCGTGGAAAAGGATCGCAGCCAGGCTCAGGCCCTCACCGCGGCTCTCCGCACCCAGCACGTGGACGTGGATCTCATCGAGCCCGATCGCATCCCGAAGGACATGGCGGGCCTGCAGAAGTATGACGGGGTGATCCTCTCCAACGTGTCGTCGCTCAAGATGACCAAAAAGCAGATGGAAGGGATCCGCGACTACGTTCGCGAGCAGGGGGGCGGGCTCATCATGATCGGCGGGGAGGAGAGCTTCGGCCTCGGCGGATACTACCGCACCCCCATCGAGGAAGCGCTGCCCGTGACCATGGAGGTGAAGCAGAAGGTCGAGATTCCCAGCCTGGCCGTGGTTCTCTCCATCGACCGCTCGGGCTCGATGGCCATGACCACCGACGACAAGGCGACCAAGCTCGACATCGCCAAAGAAGCTTCGCACCTCGTGGTCGATCTTCTCGACGATCGCAACGAGGTCGGCGTGATGAGCTGGGACACCGAGTTCGTGTGGGATTCGCCCATGCGCCCCGCGCGAGACAAGCAGGCGATCCACCACGCCATCGCCACCATCAAGGCGGGGGGCGGCACCGACGGTTATCCGGCGCTCAAGGAGGCCTATCAGGTCCTCTTCGACCGCCCCGCGCTCCTCAAGCACGTCATCTTCCTCTCCGACGGACAGATGACCCGTGGCGACTTCGCCGGGCTGATCCGGCGCATGTCGAAGGACAAGATCACCGTGTCCACAGTGGCCATCGGCAAGGACGCCGACGTCCAGCTCATGATCGACATCGCCAAGTGGGGGCGCGGGCGCTTCTACTACACGGACGAGGGCGCCACCGTGCCGCGCATCTTCACCCTGGAGACGCAGCTCGCCTCCAAGGCTTCGCTGGTCGAGCAGCCCTTCAAGGCCTCCGTGGCCTCGCCGGGACACGAGGCGATCCAGGAGATCGACTGGAAGGAAGCGCCTCCCCTGGGCGGCTACGTGGCGACCACCCTCAAGGGCAACGCCGAGATGGTGCTCATGACGCATCAGGAGGATCCGCTCCTCGCCACCTGGCGCTATGGCCTCGGGCGCTCGGCCGCATTCACCTCCGACGCCAAGGGCAAGTGGGGCGTCCTCTGGCTGCGCTGGGGGAACTTCAACAAGTTCTGGTCGCAGGTGACGCGCTGGACGCTCCGCACCGGCTCGCGGAGCGACACCGTGGCCACCGTTTCCCGGGTGGACGAGACGGGCGAGATCATGGTGGACGCCATCGACAGCAAGGGCGAGTTCATCAATTTCCTCGACTCGCAGGTCGGAGTGGTCGCGCCGAACAAGCAGCGGGACATGGTCGAACTGGAGCAGGTCGGTCCCGGCCGCTACCGCGGGCGCTTCCCGGCTTCGCAAGAAGGCGTATATCTCGTCGGCATGGCCCAGCGGAAAGGCGATCAGATCGTGGGCTCACAGCTGGCAGGCCTGGTGGTACCTTATTCCCAGGAGTTCCGGGACCTGGGCGTCGACGAGACGTTCCTCAGGGAGATCTCGGAGCTCACGGGCGGCGGCCCCGTGGCTCGTCCGCGTGACGTGTTCCTTCAGAATCGCCGGAAGTCGCGCCTCTCCCTGGACCTATGGCCCTGGCTCCTTGGAGCGGCCGCCGTGCTGCTGGTCCCGGAGATCGGGTTGCGACGGGTGGGTACCGGATTTCTCAGCCGGATCACCACGCGCTTCCGGTCGACGCGCTCGGGACAAGGAGGATCGGGACATGACTCGAGTCGGTCAGGCTAGTGCGACCATCCGCACCGCCGCCTTCCTGCTCCTGAGCTTGCTCGTGGCCGCGCCGGCATGGGCGCAGACGGCGCCGGTGCCCGCGGCCGCCACCACCGCTCCCCCCGTGAAGGTCCGGAGCGTGTTGATCCTGCCCTTCGCCACTCCGGATGCTTCTCGCGAGGAAGCGTGGTTGGGCGAGGCTACCGCGCAGTCGATCACGAATGCTTTCCGCCAAGTGCCCGGCCTCATCCAGGTCGAGCGGGGACGACTCAAGGCGCTGGCTCAGCCCGAGGCGTGGGACGAGTCCGCGGCGGTCGCGGCCGCGCGAGCCCTCCGCGCCGACGTGGCCGTTTTCGGCGAGGTGCGACGCACGGGCGGCGATCTGACCATCCAAGGCCGCTGGGCCGAGGTGCGGGGCGACAAGGTGGAGCGGGGACAGATCGACCCGGTGACGGTGCCCGACGGCGCCCTGCTCGAGAAGCTGCGGAGCATTCCCATCGCGTACACGAAGGCGATGAAGGTCCTGGTGACGGAACCAGAGGCGGCGCGCATGCAGAAGTGGGCAGCGCCGACCAGCTCGCTTAAGGCGTGGGAGGCCTACGTGCGCGGCATCATGGCCGCGAACCGCGGCACTCAGGAAGCCAACGAGGCCGCCGTCGAGCATCTGAGTCGCGCCATCGAGGCCGATTCGCAGTTCGTGCTCGCCCAGTACGCGCTGGGCTCGGTGCACCAGGCCATGGGCAATCGCTGGAAGGCGTCGGCGCAGTTCCGCGCCTCGAGCCAGCTCGACCCGACCTTTCCCGACGCCTATAAGGCGCTCGGGGACCTCTTCATGACGGCGCCCCGCCGTCTGTTCGATCAGGCCGAGGAGGCCTACACCAAGGCTATCGATCTCCGCCCGTTCTATGCGGAGGCCTACGTGGGTCTCGGCGACGCCAAGGCGGCCAAGGGTGACGTGGATGGAGCCATCAGCGCCTACCAGAAGGCGCTCGTCCACAATCCCCTTTCCGGAAAGGTGTACGCGAGTCTGGGCAAGATCTACTACTCGGAGAAGAGCCTCTACTACGAGTCGGTCCAGGCCTACAAAAAGGCCGTGGACCTCGATCCCGTCAACACGGAAGCGCGGATGGGCTTGGCCGAGGTGTACGAGGACAAGGGCCTTTATCCCGAGGCCATCGGAGAGTACAAGAAGGTCGTCGAGCTCGATCCGAAGAACACGGGCGCTCTCTACAACCTTGCCCTCGTCTACGAGAAGGTGGACGCGAAGGAGTCGATCGCCCTTTGGGAACGCTACATCCAGCTGGCGAGCTCCCAGCCCACGGAGAAGGATTGGGTGGACGTGGCGCGGCTTCACCTTCGCAAGCTCAAGAACCAGTTCGAAAAGGAGAAGTAGGCCGGGAAAGCCGGGACGCCGCGCGGCGTCCCGGCCGCCACTGTCAGATGCCGAGCAGGCTCTTCAGCTTCGCTTTGTTGAAACCCTGAACTACCTCATCGTCTACCACGATCACCGGGATCGACATCTGCCCGGTGAGCGCTACCAGCCTGTCCCGCGCCGCGGCATCCGCCAGTACGTTGACGTCTTCGAACGCGATGCCCTGAGACGAAAGGAACTCCTTCGTCGCTTTGCAGGGACCTCAGGTGGGACTCGAGTAGACCGTGACCCGACGCTCGCTCATGACACCCTCCTTGTTCCGAGGCTAGCATGCCGGACAACCCGCTGTGAACCTTGACTTGTCGGAGCCGGTTCCCTAAGGTGAACAAGGATGAGTGAGTTGAGGAAGGATCCCACGCGGGGGCACTGGGTTCTCGTGAGACCCGCGGGCGAGACACCAATCGTCGCGGACGATTGTCCCTTCTGTCCCGGGAATGAGTCCCACACCCCGCCCGAGATCGTCGCCTATCGCAAGGACGGTTCCTCTGCGGACGGCCCGGGATGGAGCGTGCGTGTGGTGCCGGAGATCGATCCCTATTTCCTCGTGGAGCGGAAGGCCGGACGCGAGGGCGTTGGTCTCTACGATCGCGTGGCGCCCCGTGGGGCGACTGAGCTCATCGTGGAGAGCCCCGAGCACGACGTGACGCCCGCGGGCATGGACGAAGGGCGATGGGAGCAGGTGCTGTGGATGTATCGAGATCGGCTGCGCGATCTCAAGAAAGACACGGCCATCCGCGACATCATTATCACGCGCCGCTACCGGAAGCCGGGCTCCCGCATCAATCATCCGTATTCGCGGGTGGTGGCCGTTCCTGTGATCTTCGATGACGTGCGGCGTCAACTCATCCAGTGCCGGGAGTACTTCGAGTACAAGCGGCGCTGCGTCTTCTGCGACATCGTCCGCCAGGAGATCGCCGACGGGGTCCGCGTCATCCGCCTCACCGCGCACTTTGTGGCCTTGGCCCCGTATGCCTCGCGCTCGCCCTACGAGACCTGGATCCTGCCCCGGCGACACGCCTGCGCGTACGAGCAGGCCCTCACCCCTGAGACCGCCGCAGACCTGGCCGCCCTCCTCCGGGGCCACTTCCGGACCTTGGCCATGATGCCCGGGGATCCCCCGTTCGAGATGGTGCTCTACACGGCACCCAATCAGGTCACCAAGCTCCTGCCCGGTGAGTGGTCGACCATCACCGAGGACTATCACTGGCATCTCGAGATCACCCCGGCCCCCGACCGACTAAGTCGGGTGGGAGGGATCCACGTCAATGACCTGCCTCCGGAGGAGGCGGTGGAGCAGCTCCGAGAGGCCTGGGAGCGTTAACTCCCGCAGCACAGCCCGCCTGACTCGAATCCTCAACCCGAATCGCTAGTTAGGACTTGACATACTCTAATCCGAGTGTCAAACTCCGACTATAAAAGTCGGAGATGAGTTTGGTCGGATATTGCCCGGTGCTGCAAGAAGGAGTGCGGGGAGATGCTGAGATTTACCAAGCGTGCCGATTACGGGCTCATCGCGATGCACTACATCGCCAGTCATCGCGATGAGGGCGCAGTGAGCGCCAAGCGCATCGCCGAAGAATTCCACATCCCCGCCGAGTTGCTCGCCAAGATCCTCCAGCGACTCGCCAAGCACCGGCTCATCACCAGTCACAACGGTCCCAAGGGTGGCTACGAGCTGACCCGGCGCCCCGACGCCATTACGGTAGGGCAGGTGCTGCGAGCGCTCGAAGGCCCCATCAGGATCGTGAGCTGCATGACCGAAGGCGACGACTGCCCGCAGTACTCGCGGTGTAATCTGCGGCGGCCCGTCCAGAAGATCCAAGCCAACATCAGCCGCATGCTCGACACCATGACGCTGGCCGAACTCACCTCGGACGGCTTCGTGCCCGAGGCCGCGTTGGCCTCCACGACGTGAGCAGGAGAGAGACGATGGCGCTCAAGCTTCCCATCTTCATGGACAGCCAGTCGACGACCCCGATGGATCCTCGGGTGCTCGAGGCGATGCTGCCCTACTTCACCGAGAAGTTCGGCCATCCGGCCAGCCGCAACCATCCCTTCGGTTGGGAAGCGGAGGCGGGCGTCGACAAGGGGCGCGAGCAGATCGCCAACCTCATCGGCGCCCGCGATCCCAAGGAAATCGTGTTCACCTCGGGAGGCACGGAGTCCATCAACCTCGCCCTCAAAGGCGTGGCAGAGATGTATCGCGAGAAGGGCAATCACATCCTGACCACTGCCATCGACCAGCGGGCGAGCCTGGACGTGTGCAAGCGTCTCGAGCGGCAGGGCTTCGAGATCACGTATCTGCCCGTGGGTCGTGAGGGTTTGGTCGACATCGCCACCCTCAAGGCGGCCGTTACGGACAAAACCATCCTTATCTCGGTGATGTTCGCCAACAACGAGATCGGGACCATCCAGGCCATCGGGGACATCGGCAAGCTCGCTAAGGAGCGCGGGATCATCTTCCACACCGACGCCACCCAGGCGGTGGGGAAGATTCCCGTGAACGTCGAGTCCATGGGAATCGATCTCCTCTCCGCTACCGCCCACCTCCTCTATGGCCCCAAGGGTGTGGGCTGCCTGTACGTGCGCCGGAAGAATCCACGGGTGCGTCTGGCCGCCATGATGGATGGCGGCGGTCACGAGCGGGGCATGCGCTCGGGCACGGTGCCCGTGCCTCTCGTGGTCGGTTTTGGCAAGGCCGCGGAGATCTGCCGCGAGGTGATGGGAGAAGAGGGCAAGCGTCTCGCCGCCCTCCGCGACCATCTCCAGAACCTGATCCTCTCCAAGGTCGACGAGGCGTTCGTGAACGGGCATCCCTCGAGCCGGTTGCCCCACAACCTGAACATCTCCTTCGCCTACGTCGAGGGAGAGTCCGTGCTGATGGGGCTCAACAAGGAATCGGCTCTCTCCTCCGGATCCGCGTGCACCTCCTCGACCCTCGAGCCTTCGTACGTGATCGCGGCGCTCGGCGTGGACTCCGAGCTGGCCCATTCGTCGATTCGCTTCGGTCTACACCGCTTCTCCACCGAAGAGGAGGTCGATTTCGTGGGAGGGCGGGTGGTGGAGGTGGTGCACCGCCTGCGCGAGATGTCGCCGCTCTACGAGCTGGCCAAGGAAGGCGTGGACCTCAAGACCATTCAGTGGAAGGGCGAATAGAGACGCCGTCCAGGCGCCGGGAGGCATAGCGAGACATGGCCTACAGCGACAAGGTGGTGGATCACTACAACAACCC
>DATGCY010000280.1:0-7609 GCA_035311385.1 Candidatus Methylomirabilota bacterium | reverse complement strand
TTCGAAGACATCATCATCAAGTCCACCGCTGGCACGGCTGCGCAGATCGTACGGCTGCGCGATGTCGCCCGGGTCGACCTGAGTCAGCAGAGCTTCAGCAACTATTCGCGATTCACCGGTCACAATTCGACCCAGATCTTGGTGTTTCCCCTGCCTGGAGCCAATGTCATTGCCGTCGCCGACCTCGTGTACAAGGCCATGGCGGAGATGAGCCAGCAGTTTCTCGAGGGCATGAAGTACGCCATCCGGTACGACACCACCCTCTTTGTCCGGGATGCCATCTCCGGCGTGTACTGGACGCTCATCATCGCCGGCGTCCTGGTGCTCATCGTGATTCTGGTGTTCCTGCAGAACTTCCGAGGGACGCTGGTGCCCGCCACCACCGTTCCGGTCACCATCATCGGCGCCTTCATCGCCATGGCCGGCCTCGGCTTCACCGTGAACCTCATGACCCTGTTCGCCCTGATCCTGGCCATCGGCATCGTGGTGGACGACGCCATCATCATCGTGGAGAACAGCTCCTACTACATCGAGCAGGGAATGCCCCCCAGGGAGGCGACCATCAAGGCGATGCAGGAGCTGACGGGGCCGGTCATGGGGATCACCCTGGCCCTCGTGGCCGTCTTCCTGCCCGCCGCCTTCCTGCCGGGAATCACCGGACAGATCTTCCGGCAATTCGCGCTCGTCATCGCCGCCACCGCCGTCATCAGCGCGCTCAACGCGCTCACCTTGAAGCCGGTCCAGTGCGCGTTCTGGTTGAAGCCACGCGGGAACAGACCTCCGAACTGGTTCTACCGGGGATTCAACCGGGTCTTCGAGGCGACAGCCAATGTGTACGTGGGCGTCGTCCGCCGGATGGTGAGGCGGCCGTACATGATGGTCATCGTGTTTGCCCTCATCATTGGCGTGACCGTCTGGGAATTCTCGCGCCGGCCCACGGGCTTTCTCCCCACCGAGGATCAGGGCTATGCCATCCTGGTGTCCGTGCTTCCCGAAGGTGCTTCCCAGCCTCGATCCATATCGGTTGCGCAGAAGGTCAACGCCATCCTGAAGAAAACCGAGGGGATCGACGCCTGGGTCCACATCGGGGGCTTCTCGGTCCTGGATTTCGCCAACGTTCCCAATATCTCCTCGACGTTCATCGTGTACAAGAGCTGGAAAGAACGAGGCAAAGCTCTCGACCAGGACCACATCGTCTCCAACCTCAACCGCGAGCTGGCGGCGGTCCAGGAAGCTCTGGTCTTTGTCGTCATCCCGCCGCCGATTCGAGGCCTCGGCCAGTCGGGCGGCTTCCAGATGATGGTGGAAGACCGCGGAAGCCTCGGTCTGGCGGAGCTCCAGCGCAACACGGGGGAGCTCATCCGGAAGGGGAATGCCCATCCCAATCTGCAGCGTCTGGCCACCACGTTCAGCGCCCACAGCCCCCAGATCTATCTGGACATCGATCGGACCAAGGCGGAGTCGCTGCAAGTGCAGCCGTCGAGCGTGTTCGAGACCCTCCAGGGCTATCTGGGCTCGTCGTTCATCAACTTCTTCAACAAGTTCAACCAGGTCTTCCAGGTCTATATCCAGGCCGACGCCCGCTACCGCCTCGAGCCCAGGAACATGAGAAATCTCTTCGTTCGCAACCGGAACGGGGAGATGGTTCCCCTGAACGCTTTGCTGCAGGTCAGGCAGGTCCAGGGCTCGGAGCTGGTCACCCGCTACAACCTTTATCCGGCGGCGTCCATCTACGGCGGCGCCGCTCAGGGATTCAGCTCCGGAGAGGCCCTCAGCCTCATGGAGCAGCTCGCCAGAGAGACGTTGCCCCAGGGCATGGCCTACGACTGGACCTCGACGAGCTACCAGGAGAAACAGGTGGGCTATCAGGCCTACCTCATCTATGCCCTCTCCATCATCCTGGTCTACCTGGTGCTCGCCGCGCTGTACGAGAGCTGGACCTCTCCCGGCGCCGTCATTCTGGTCGTACCCCTGGCCCTGGTGGGGGTCGTGCTGGCGCTCATCAGCCGCGGCTACGACAGCAACCTGTACACGCAGGTCGGCCTCGTCCTGATGATCGCCCTCGCGAGCAAGAACGCCATTCTCATTGTGGAATTCGCGCGAGACCTGCACCACGAGGGCATGTCCATAGAGGAAGCCGCCGTCGAGGCAACCCGCCGCCGATTTCGCCCCATCGTGATGACGTCGTTCGCCTTCATCCTGGGCGTGGTGCCGCTGGTGTTCGCATTCGGCGCGGGCGCGGCAAGCCAGCAGGCGATCGGTACGGTGGTGTTCGGCGGGATGCTCGCCTCGACCCTGCTGGCCATCCCCTTCGTGCCGGTGTTCTTTGTGGTCTTGGAGCGCATGAGCGCGCGAGCGAAGAGGGGCAAGGGTACGCCGCCCGCCGCACCGCCCGCGAACCCCGATAGTGCCCATGCGTGACCCGGGCTCCCGCTTGACGTCGCGGCCTCCCCTCCCCTAGCCTTCCCGCATGCCAAGCTGCCTCGACGGCATCCGCGTTCTCGAGCTGGCGCGCTTCCAGGCGGGCCCGCGCGGCGGCATGCTCCTGTCCGATCTGGGCGCCGAGGTGATCAAAATCGAGCCGCCAGGCGGCGAGGAGACGCGCAAGCACCCGCCCATGGTCCGCGGGCAGAGCGTCTACTTCTCCGTGTACAACCGGGGCAAGAAGAGTGTCTGCCTCGATCTCCGCAGCGCCCAGGGCAAGGACGTCTTCGGCGCGCTCGTGGCCAAGGCCGACATCGTGCTCGAGAACTTCCGGCCGGGGGTCATGCACGCCATGGGCTTCGACTACGAGAGGCTCGCCGCGCTGAATCGCGGGATCATCCTCGTCTCCGTCTCGGGCTTCGGCCAGTACGGGCCCTACCGGGAACGGCCCGCCTTCGACTCGCTGGGACAGGCCATGTCGGGTCTCATGAGCTTGACCGGCCAGCTCGAGGGCAAGCCCATCGGCACCGCGTCCTCGGTGGTCGACCGCTACACCGCGCTCCACGCGACGATCGGCACGCTCGCGGCCCTCCGTCATCGCGAGCGCACCGGCGAAGGACAGGTGGTCGACGTCTGCCTCCTCGACTCCGCCCTGACCATGGTGGAGATCCCGACCTCGTACTATCTCGCCACCGGGCAGGAAGGCGGCGAGGGCGGCCGGCCCCCGTGCAAGACGAAAGATGGCTTCGTGGTCATCGCCGCGGCGGGCCGGGAGATGGCCGGACGCCTCATGCAAATCGCCCGCGGCGCCAGCGCCGAAGGCGACACCACACCCATGGCGGGCAGCACGGGTCCCGATGGGCGTCGCGCGCTCGTCGAGCAATGGTGCGCCGAGCGAACGACGGACGAGGTCTGCGCGAAGCTACAGGAGGCGGGGATTCCCTCGGCGCCCGTGCGCACCATCCCGCAGGTCGCTCAGGATCCGCATCTTTGGGAGCGTGAGATGCTGGTCAAGATGGAAGACGCCCTGGCCGGCGAGATGTACCTGCCCGGCGCGACGATCAAGTTCTCCCGGACACCGGCGCGCATCGGGCCGGTGCCCACCGTCGGTCAGCACACCAACGAGACGCTCGGAACCCTCCTGGGCTACGACGGCGCCAAGCTCGCCGCTCTCCGCGCCGCCGGCGCCATCGCCTGACGTCCTCGCGAACCGCTTCGCGAGGCGCGGCATCGAAGAGCCTCCCTCCGCTCCCTGAAGAAGCTCCTCGGCTCGGCTAGCCTCGCGCCTGACCGTGCGCCGGGTCTCGCTGCCGCCCGCGGGCCCCTCGCTGCCGCGTCGTTACCTCGTCATCCGCGCTCTGGCGAAGCGCCCGATGGTCCCGATGGCTTCTTCCGCTTCGTCGAGCAGAGGCAGGAACCAGTGCCAGACGTGGACCATCTGGTCCCACACCTCGAGCGTCGTGTCCACGCCGGCCGCCCGGGCCCGCTCCGCGAGCTGGGTCGCGTCGTCGAGCAGCACCTCCTCGCTGCCTACCTGAATCAGCAGCGGAGGTAGGCCGCGCAGGTCCGCGAAGAGGGGGGAGGCGAGCGGGGTGCGGCGGTCCGCCATGCCCAGATACGCCCGCGCCATCTCCTCGACCCCCGCCTTCTTCACGATGGGATCGCTGGCTGCCTTGGTCGAATAGCTGGCGCCGCTGCACGTGAGATCCACCCACGGCGATATGCACACGCCGGCCGCGGGCAACGGCACCCCGCCATCGCGCAGGGCAAGCAACGTCGCCACCGTGAGCCCCCCTCCGGCGGAGTCGCCGGCGATCACGAGGCCTCCCGCGGAGATGCCCTGGTCGAGAAGCCACCGATAGGCCGCCACCGCGTCGTCCACCGCGGCGGGAAACGGAGACTCCGGCGCGCACCGATATTCGAGTAGGAGCGCGCTCGTTCCGGCCGCCGCGGCGATCGCCGCCGCGAGATGGCGGTGCGAGCGGGGCGAGCCGATCACGTAGCCCCCGCCGTGCAGATACAACACCACCCGTCCCGGCTCCGCCGACGGGGGGCGCAGCCATTCCGCAGGCACGATGGGCGCGGTCACCCGCTCGACCTTGACCTCGGCCGGGGTGGGAAAGACCTTCTCGGCCCGCTCGTACTGCGCGCGGCGCTCGGCGGTGGTCAACGATTCCGACGGCGGCAGCTTGGCCAGGTGTGCGCGCACGACGTCGATTCCACGGTCTGCCATGTCAGGTGCCTCCTCGTGAGACGCTCGCGGGACGCGGTGAGGTCGATCCTCCTCTGGACGTGCGTATCGTACGGGAACTGGCGATCGACGTTCAACCTGATTGGCGAGAATCCGGCCGCGCCTGAATGGCTTGCCTCGGCCGGCGTGGCGCGATAGCATCCGCCCACTCGTTCGCTCCCGAGAGGGCCAATGGACTTCGGAATCTTCGTCGAGCAGGTTCGCCGCGGCGTCAACCCGCCCGAGGCCTTCCAAGAGATCTCGGAGCTCGTCACGGCCTCCGAGTCCTGGGGCCTCAACATCGTGTGGTTCGCTGAGATGATGGTCAACCCGACTCGCTCGGTGCTGTCCGCCCCGCTCCTCGTCGCGAGCTGGGCCGTGTCCCGCACCAAGCGTCTCCGGGTGGGCACGGCTGTCCAGCTCCTGCCCCTGAACCACCCCCTGCGCGTGGCCGGCGAGATCACCACGCTGGATCAGTTGAGCCAGGGACGCTTCGACTTCGGCATCGGCCGCAGCGGCAGCCCTCGCACCTACGACGCCCTCGGCGTGCCGTACGGAGAGAGCCAGGCCCGTTTCTTCGAGGCGCTGGAGATCATGCTTACCGCCTGGAAGGGCGAGTCCTTCAGCTACTCGGGGCAGTTCTACCAGTTCAAGGACGTCACCGTCGCCCCGCTCCCCTATCGCAAGCCGCACCCCCTCCTCCGCATGGCGGCGACCACGGCGGAGTCGTTCCCTCGCGTGGGGCGCATGGGCCTGCCGATCTTCGTGGGCCTCCGTGGCATGGACATCCCGGAGCTGACCAGCTGCCTCAAGGTCTACCGCGAAGCGTGGCGCGAGGCGGGCCATCCCGGCGACGGCGATGCGTGTCTGCGCATCCCGCTCTACGCCGCGCCGACGGAAGAGGCGGCGCGTGCGGAACCCTGCGAGACGATCACCTACTACATGGAGCGCCAGGCGGGCCTGACCCTCGAGCCGCTCGGCCGGGCAGGTACCGGCTCGATTGCCGTGCGTCGGGATCAGGCGGGTCGCCTGTTGACCCTCACCTACGACGACATCCTCGCCCGCAAGGTCGCTTTCGGTACCGCGCCAAGTCTGATCGATCGGCTGGGTCAGCTCAAGGAAGAGCTCGGCCTGACGGGCATCGCGGCCGAGCTGAACCCCGGCGGTCTGCTGCCGTTCTCCCAGGAGATGCGGAGCCTCCAGATCCTCACCCAGCAGGTGATGCCCGCCCTCAGATAGTTGCCGCGAAGCCGTGCGGCGCGAAGGCGCCCGCGAAGCCCGGGACCTGGGAATCGAAGGGAGAGAGGCGGTCCGCCACCGCGGAGCCCTCGTGTCGGGAGTCGACGCGAGAGCTACCGCTTCGTCAACGGACGGTCCTGGAAGCGATGGCCGCAAGCGAGGCAGCGATAGAGCCGCGTGCCGCGCACCTTCGAGATGAAGCGCTCGAGAACGTCCTTACGCGGCATGCGATCGACGGCCTTGCTGTGGCACTTCGGGCAGGTGTGCTCGGTTCTCATGACATGGATCCAGCGATGGCGCGAGCGGACTCAACAGTACGTCCGCACATCCCATTGGGTTTTGTCACGGAAAGACGCCTCCCTGCCCGGGAGCGGCTGGTTGCCGAGCGAAGCACGACTCGTGAGTTTATCAGAGGACATCACGGGCTGCCATCTCGTGACGTACGGACAGCCCGGCCCTTGACTCCGTGGCGCCCTCGCCGCATCCTTCCCGCTCAGGAGGAATTCTCATGGAGCCGAGCATCGTCCCGATCGCTGCCACGCTGGGCGCCGTTGTCACCGACCTCACCCTTGCCCGAATGGATGCCGCCACCTGGAAGACGGTGGAACAGGCCTTTCACGACTATGCGGTTCTCGTCTTCCCCGGGCAGCATCTGACCGAGGCGGAGCAGGTGGCGTTCGCGAATCGCTTCGGCAGCCTCGAGCTCCTGACGCCGGACCCGGAGCAGAAGGCGGTGGCGATCAGCAACCAGAAGCCCGACGGCACGATCATGGGCGCGGACGAGCATCGTTACAAGTCGCTGCGCGGCAACGAGGGTTGGCACACCGACAGCTCGTACGTGCCGCTGGCCGCCAAGGCCTCGATCCTCTCCGCGCAGGTCGTGCCCTCGGCCGGCGGCGAGACGGAGTGGGCGGACATGCGGGCGGCCTACGACGCCCTCGACGAGGCGAGGCGCCGCCGCATCTCCGGGCTCTCCGCGCACCACTCGCTCTATCACTCCCAGGCGAAGATCGGGCACATGGTCGAGACGGGGGCGGGCTACGGATTCCACACGAAGGGCGCGCCGCTGCGCCCGCTCGTGAAGGTGCATCCGGTCACGGGCCGACCCGCCCTCTTCATCGGCCGTCACGCCTATGCCATCCCCGGCCTCACCGAGGCCGAGTCGGAGAAGCTTCTGTCCGACCTCCTCGACTTCGCCTGTCGGCCACCCCGCACCTATGCGCATCGCTGGCGTCCGGGTGACGTGGTCATCTGGGACAACCGGTGCGTGCTCCACCGGGCCCGGCCCTACGAGTACCGCGAGGCTCGCGTGATGCGTCACACGCGAGTGGCGGGCGATCCGGCGACGGAGCTCGCTCCAACCGATCGAGACGATCGGGCCGCCGCGTTCGAGCCGTCAACCTCGAACCGATAGGCCGTTACGGCGGTCTTTGGCGGGTCGGGCGATGACCTCGTCTGCTCGCCCCCTTCCCCAGTTCCGGCGTCAGCGCTCCCGCTCTCGCCGCCCGGGTCGCCTTGACGTCGTCTGGGAGGACGGGGTAGGGTGCAAATTGCACCGCGCAGCGAGCCATCGAAGGCGACGGCCCGCACCGGAGAAAGGTGAGCATGGCCAAGCCGATCATCTCCGCTGACTCGCACATCACCGAGCCTCCCCGCACCTACCTCGATCGCATCGATCCACGCTTCCGCGACCGGGCACCCCATGTCGTTCGTGAC
>DATGCY010000279.1:0-2944 GCA_035311385.1 Candidatus Methylomirabilota bacterium | reverse complement strand
GATCTGAACAAGATCGGCGATCAGGTGGAGCGTCCGGCGCCTCTCGCCCCCGCGCGCGACGAGCTCACCGTCACCAGCTACCGCTCCTCGCGCGGCGGCATCATCGACTTCGCGGTGCCCCTCACCTTCAGCCGGGTGCGGTTGGGCGCCCTCTACCTGGGCTTCAGCGAAGAATCGATCGTGGCCGCGGTGCGCAAGGCGCGACGGCAGGCCGCCCTCGTCACCCTGGGCATGGTCTCTCTCGGCATCGCGGCGGCGGTGGGGCTGGCCACCCTGCTCGCGCGTCCCATCTTCCGCCTCGTGGGCGGCACCCGCGCCATCGCGGAGGGCGACTTCAGCGTGTCGTTGCCCGTCACCTCGCACGACGAGCTCGGCACGCTGACCCAGGCCTTCAACCAGATGGCCAGGAGCCTGCGCGAGAAGGAGATGATCAAGCGCGCCTTCTCCCGCTACGTGGCGCGCGAGGTGGTGGAGGAGGTGCTCAAGGATCCCGAGCAGCTCCAGCTGAAGGGGGAGCGGCGTGAGGTGACCGTGCTCTTCTGCGACGTGCGCGGCTTCACCCCCATGTCGGAGCGGCTCACCCCCGAACAGGTGGTGTCGCTCCTCAACGACTTCTACACGCTCATGATCGACCTCACGTTCAAGCACGACGGGACACTGGACAAGTTCCTGGGCGACGGGGTGATGGCGATCTTCGGCGCGCCCATCGCGCATCCCGACCACGCCCTGCGCGCGGCCCGAGCCGCCCTGGCCATGCAGAGCGGGATCGAGCGGCTGTCCGCGGCGCGGGTGGCCGAGGGCAAGGAGCCCATTGTCATCGGAATCGGCGTCAACGCGGGCGAGGTGGTGGCGGGCACGGTGGGCACGGAAAATCGCATGGAATACACGGTCATCGGCGATAACGTCAACCTTGCCTCGCGTCTTACTTCGAACGCCAAGCCCGGACAGATTCTCATCAGCCGGCGCACGCTCGATCTGGTGCGGAACACCGTCGAGGTGCGCTCGCTCGGTGGGATACACGTGAAAGGCAAGGACGGAGAGATCGAGGCCTATGAGCTGGTGGGCCTCAGGGACCAAGGGCCAGGAGGCCGGTAGTGACGAGAGGGTCGCGCGCGATATGGCGAAGCCTGTTGTGCCTCGGGGTGGTGGCGATGGTGGCGTGGGGCTGCGCTTCGACGGCGCCGCCCGCAGCGCCGCCCCCCACGCCAGTGGTCACCGGCCCGCCGCCGCCCGAGGTGTTCGAGTCGCCGGACTTCATCGTGGTGATCCCCAAGACACCGGAGACCTCTGCAAGCCTCGCCGCCAAGTACCTCGGCGACGCCGCCAAGGCCTGGATGATCGAGGAGTTCACGGGTGCGGGCACCTTCGCCCCCGGCCAGCAGGCAGTGATCCCGCGCAAGGCCTGGAATCCCGCGGGAGTGACGGCCTCCGGTTACCGTCTCGTGCCCATCCTCGTCTATCACAATCTCGACGCGCAGCCGAAGGGCAAGCTCGTGCAATCGGCGGCGAGCTTCGACGCGCAGATGCGCTATCTCAAGACCGAGGGCTATCACACTCTCACCCTCGCGGAGTTCCTCGACTTCACCCGGCTCAATCGCCAGCTCCCGAGGAAGTCCGTGGTGCTCACCTTCGACGACGGCTACAAGTCCTTCAAGCAGTACGCCTATCCCGTGCTGAAAGAGCTGGGCTTCACGGCCACCTTGTTCGTATACACGGATTACGTGGGAGCGGGGCGCAACGCGCTTTCGTGGGCGGACATCAAGGCGCTCCAGGCCGAGGGCTTCGATATCCAGGCGCACTCGAAGACCCACGGCGACCTCCGACGCGCCCCGGGCGAGAGCACCGCCCAGTTCGATCAGCGCATGCATGCCGAACTCGCCCAGCCTCGGGAGCTCTTCAAGCGGCAACTCGGCCAAGCCCCTGACACCATCGCCTATCCCTACGGCCGCTGGGACAACGACGTCCTGAGACAGGTGAAGGCCACCGGCTACGTGGCCGCCTTCACCGTGCGGCGCCAGGGCAATCCTGCTTTCGTGTCGCCGCTCACCATTCATCGCAGCCAGATCTACGCCGACATGTCGCTGGAGGACTTCGCCAAGAACCTGACGCTCTTCCAGGAAGAGGACCTCCGGTGAGGGGCCGCCGCCTTCTCCTCCTCTCTGCGGTGGCCGCGCTCGCCACGGCCTGCGCCACTGCCGAGACTGAACGCGCTCCCTCCGCCGCCGCGCCGCCCAAGCCCGCGGGCCCGTCACGCGCCACCCTGGCCGCTCCCTACAACGATCGCGCCCAGGCCCTCGAGAGCGATGGACGGCTGCGCGAGGCGCTCCAGGCGCGCCAGATCGCCTTGACCATCAATCCCGACGACCCGGCGACCAAGGCCGCGGCGGCGGCGCTTCAGCAGAAGATCGACGAGCAGGTGGCCCGGGAGCTCAAGGAGGGCCGCGCGGCGACGCAACGCGGAGCCCTCGTGGTGGCGCGGCGCCACTACCTCACCGCGCTCGCCCTCGATCCGACCAATCGTACCGCCTTCGAGGCCCTCCGCGAGCAGCCGCAAGAAATCGACGCGATCTCGCACACAGTGCGGGCGGGGGAGACGCTGCCGGGCCTCGCCGTGCACTACTACGGCAATCGCGCCCTGGGCGAGATCATCGCGGAGACGAACAAGCTCCAGCCCAACGCGCGGCTCACGGCAGGCATGGTGCTGAAGATTCCCGACGTGCCGGGTGTCACTCTCAATCGCCCGGGGGCCCGTCCGCCCGCTCCGCGTCCGGCTGCTCCCCCGGCGCCCGGCGCACCCACCTCGCCGCCTGCCACCCCCGTGGTGGCGACGCCGCGAGAGGAACCCCCCGAGATGAATCCGCTCCTCGCGGAGGCGCGCGAGGCCGCCGATCGCAACGATTACAACCAGGCGCTGAGCGATCTGGACCAGCTCCTCACTTCCTCG
>DATGCY010000278.1:0-4308 GCA_035311385.1 Candidatus Methylomirabilota bacterium | reverse complement strand
TGCCCGCCGCCCTCCGAGTTCTCGATGAGGGCGTAGCGCAGGATGCGCACGGGATAGTTGGCCTCGGTCTCCTCGATGGGCGCGTTCTCCGTGTTCTGGAAGTGCGCCTGCACGGCGTCCATGCCGTCGGTGGTGAGGGTGGCGCCATAGCCGCCCGCGATGGTCTCGTAGTAGGTGAAGTACTCGCCGGACGTTGGATTGATGCCGCCGAAGGCGATGTTGCACACGCAGCCCTTGGTTCCCGCCACCACGCGATCGGGGAGGGCGGGAGCGAGCGCCTTGAAGAGGAGATCGCAGAGCTGCATGGCGATCTCCCAGCCCGCGGCTACCGCGGCGGGATGCTGAGCGTGCACGACGGAGCCGGGCCGGCTCCGGATGTCGATGAGGCGATAGAAGCCGTCGTTCACCGGGATGTCCGGGTCGATGAGGCACTTGAGCACGTACACCACTCCGGAGTAGGTCTGGGACGAGGTGGCGTTGGTGGGTGACTTGCGCTGGTCGTCGCAGCCGGTGAGGTCAACGGTGAGGCGGCCGCCCGCGATGGTAGCCGTGGCCGTGAGCTTCACGGGCGCGTCGGTTACGCCGTCGCCGTCCATGAGCATGTCGGCGTTGAAGCGGCCGTCGGGGAACTCCGCGAAGGCCGCCCGCGTGCGCCGCTCCGTATAGCGGAGGAGCTCGTCGAGGTATCGGTGAAGGGTGGCCGCGCCGTGCAGCGCGGCCAGCGCCTCGATCCGCTGCGCCCCCAGCCGGTTGGCCGCCGTCTGGGCGCGGAAGTCACCGGAGATCTCGCGCGTGCCACGGAAGTTGGAGCGGATCATGGCGAAGAGGTCGCGGTCGATCTGGCCGTCCTTCACGAAGCGCACGGGCGGAATGACCAAGCCTTCCTGGTAGATCTCGCTCGACACCCCGATGCTGCCCGGGGCGCCACCGCCCACGTCCACGTGATGGGCGATGTTGGCCACGTAGCCGAAAAGCGCGCCATCGTGGAAGACGGGCGTGATGAGGGTGATGTCGTTCAGGTGGACACCGCCCAGGTACGGATCGTTGATGAGGATGCCGTCCCCGGGGACGAGACGATCCGCGCCGTAGTCGCGGATGGCCCGCGGCACGATGTGGGCGAGGGAGCCCAGGTGCGAGGGCTGGGCGAAGGCCTGGGCGATGGTGCGCAGGTCGCGGTCGAAGAAGGCGCAGGAGAAGTCGCCGCGGGTCTTGATGTTGGTCGAGTAGGCAGCGCGTCGGAGCGTCGCTCCCATCTCCTCGGTGATGGCGAGCAGCGCATTGCGGATCACCTCGAATCGCACGGGATCGATGTCGGCGGCCAGGGCACGGGAGGGCTCGGGAGAAGTCGTCATGGCCCGGCCATGGTACCGCGGCTCGCCGCCGGCAGCACGATCTCGCGCGTGACGCGGCAAGGCGGATGGCCCCACGAGGGACAGTACGCATGCTGGGGGATGGGAAGGTCGGCGCCGGCCACGATCAGGGTGAGGTCCTCCGGCTCGCGCACGGCGGGGATGGCGCCGCTCTCCGCAGCCGCGCACGCCCACTCGGGCCAGTCGACCGCGCGCACGGTGGCGTGGATCCACGAGCGGCGCCACGTCTCGGCCGAGAGGTGGCCGCGCGTGAAGAGCTCCCGGCGCACATCGGCCCGCGTCCAGCCCTCCTGGGAGAGCCGCCGCGCCGTGAACGGCGAGAGGATCACCGCGGCCTTACCGCTGTGGAGGATGCCGAAGAGCGAGGCGGCGGAGCCGATCACGCTGGCCAGCTCCTCGAGGCCGCCCGTCACGTTGATCACCGTCTCCGCCCGCATCAGCGTCACCGTGCTCTGGTCGGCGCGATAGCCCAGCTCGACGTGGAGCGGCGGCCACGGCGCGTCCTCCCGCTCGGCGACGCAGAGGCTGTAGCGTGCCGGCTGGCCGAGGCCGGCGAAGGAGACGGCGCCCGGCCATCCGCCGCCCAGGTTGTTCATGATCAGACGCACGGCGCGTCCGATCGTGGCGTTGGCTGTCCAGCCCGGGCCGAGTGCGCCCCAGGACGCGTTGAGGCCGAGCTGACGCGCCACCGGTCCGTTGACGATGAGCAGCGGCGCCACGTTCTCGTCGGTGGTCTGCACGCCGCGGAGGTTGAACGCAGGATCCAGGATGGCCTCGACGGCGGCCAGCACGACGGGGAAGTGCTCGGGCTGGCAGCCCGCCATCACTGCGTTGGCCGCGACCTTCTCCACGCTCGCCACGCCGCCGAGCGGCTCCACCTCGCCGAGGACGGCATGGCGGTCGGGGGCGCCGTGGTCGATCATCTCGTCGAGGCGCCCGAGGGTGGGCGGCACGATAGGCAAGCCGTCGGTCCAGCCGCGCAGCCCGTAGAGCCGGTTCACCTCGGCGGTGGGGTCGGTGCCGCGGATGACCTCCACGCGCTGGCGCGGGAACTGGCCGGCGAGGGGAGTGCGCGCGAGGAGGCCCTTCTCCTCCGCGCGCATCCGGAGCGTGTCGTCGATCCATTCGCCCGAGGCGCGCTGGCCCGCGGGCACCACCACCCAGAGCGAGTCCAGCTAGTGCCGGTCCAACTTGACTTCGCCATACTTCGTTCTCGGTCGGCCGCAACCCTCAACGTACACCCACGTACGCCTCGGGTTGCGGCCTCCCTCGGGCCTCGTCTGGCTCGCAATTTGGCCGGCACTCTGCGGGGCCACGCGACGTGTCGCGAATACTCGTTGGAGGCGCACTAGCGGCCTCGTGCCTCCCGGAGCAGCCGCGACCACTCCGCGGGGAGACGGACCGGCTTCGTGGTGGGGAAGCCGAGGATGCCGTTGTGCGCGAAGGCGTAGGCGTTGGTGCGGAGCGGGTCCCCGCTTACCGCCACCATCAGATCCTCGGCGCGACACACGATGGGCACCAGGCGCTCCGGGTCGTCGGACTCGGCGAAGACCTCGGGAATCACGCCGGCCTTCACGAGGCTCTCGAGCGTCGGGCGTCCAGGCACGAGGTTGGTAAATTCGCCGATGTAGCGCTCGAACTGCCAGGCCGGGATCCGGCAAAGCTCGAAGAGACGCTGCTTGAGGGCGGCCTTGTCGAGGCCCGCCTTGGCCAGGGTCTCGGCGAGAATCGGGCTCAGAAGCAAGAGCGGCTTCTGGCTGCCCACGCCCATGCCCACGGTAAACATCAGCTCCCAGCCGACTTTGCGCACGACCGAGTCGGCGAGATAGGGGAGCATGCGGTCCGGCGTGTTGCCGAACACGGAGGCGATGACGCCCCCGCCCGTGTAGCGCGAGATGGTGACGGCGTTGCCACCCGCCACGCCCTGGTCCTCGGCGATGGTCGTCCAGCCGATGCGGCGCAGCACGTCCTCGTTCTCCGCGAGGACCACGCGCCACGTGTTGCCGAACGTGCCCTTGTCGGTGCGGTGATGGAGGAAGCCCGCCACGTTGCGCAGGTAGAGGCGCCAGAAGCGGCCGATGGTGGTGTTGGCCTGGATGCCGTCGCGCAGCGCGCCCTGCTCGTAGTTGAAGCCGAGCTCCTTGATGAGCGGGCCGTTCAAGATGATCAGCGTCTCGGCGCCGGGGGTGTTGCCACTGTGCTCGACGCCGTAGCCCGGATCGGCCATGGCCTCGATGAGGGCGACGAGGATGGGCATGTGCTCGGGTCGGCAGCCCGCCATGACGCCGTTGACGGCCACGTTCCACACGGTGGCGCGGCGCTGATCGGGCAGAAGCACCCCGAGCTCGGTCTCCGCGGGCAGGGGACTCCAGCGCAGGAACTCCGCCACGCGTTCGGGCGTGGGCGGGACGATGGGCAGGCCATCGCTCCAGTCGTTTTCGTAGAAGAAGCGGTTGACCTCGTCGAAGTTGCCCTCGAAGACGATGTCGGACGGCGCGGGCTCCACGACGGCATTGCCCACTCCTGCCACGGCCTCGGTGAGATTGCGGATCACCGCGTCCACCGTCACCGCCGCCACGTTCTGCCGGAGCTCGTCCGCGCTCTGCACGTCGACGTGGCCAGGCACGAGTGCGGTGGGCAGCCCGGGAAGCCCCAGACCCGTGGCGGTGGTGGCCGCCTGGCCTCGGAAGCCTTCACAGACCAGGGACGCGCTCGGTACGCCCGCCCGCTCCGCCACTGCACTGGCCCGCAACACGGCGGGCGTGCAGCTCCCTCAACAGGCCATCCCGGAGATGACGGCGTCGACCTTGAGCTCTCTGAGCTTGCCGGGTAGCTCGGCGAGCACCCGCTGCTCGTCGCGGCCATGGGTCGACCCGAAGGTGTCGTAACGAACGAAGCGCACGCCGGAGAAGCGGCGGGCGATCTCCTCCTCGAGGAT
>DATGCY010000277.1:0-7227 GCA_035311385.1 Candidatus Methylomirabilota bacterium | reverse complement strand
CCAGCTCTCCATACGAGAGCCCGTCCACGTAACGGAGGGCGAGGAGCACGCGCGCTTCCGTGGGCACGCGGCTGAGGGCACGCCGCAGATCGAGATGCTCCCCCGGCGGATCGGGACGCGCGGGCGGCTCCAGCTCCGCGCGCCGGCTCTGGCGCCGCCTCAGCTCGTCCACGCAGACGTTGGTGAGGACGCGATACAGCCAGGTCGACACCGCCCACTCCGCACGATAGGTCCCCGCACCGAGGTAGCACTGCAAGAGCGCGCGCTGCACGGCGTCCTCCGCGTCCGCGTGCGAGCCGAGCAGCCGCCGCGCCACTCCGAGCAGCCGGCCTCCGTAGCGTCCGACCAGCTCCGTGAAGGCCGCCTCGTCGCCCTTGGCCACACGCCCCATCAGCCGTCGTTCCTCGTCCATGGTGTTCACTCATCTAGGTATACGCAGGCGCGCGACAAAAGGGCGGAAGGGGGTGAGACGATGGCGCTAGGCGCGTTCGACGCGAATCTTGGTTCCCGCGCGCACCTTCTTGAACACGGTGGAGTCACCCACGATCTTCCCGAAGACGTTCACGGGGCTGGCGGGGCGGATCTCCTCGCCGCGGCTCATCGACGTGGGACCGAAAAAGATGCAGAAGGCGGTGCCGGGCGGCCAGTAGCCCAGATCGCCCAGCTCCACCGTCTCCTGCGGTCGCTCGGGCCTGGCCTTCACGGGGATGGAAAAGTAGATCTCGTCGCCCCACGTCTCGCCCGCCACGGTGAGGGGTAAGGCGCCCCACACGAGCCGCGCCGTCTCCGAGTCGTCGAGGAGGGCGTCGGCGGCCACGGAGCCGGCGGTGATGCGGATGCGTTGCGGAGTCATCGGTGCCAGTGTAGTCGGCCGACGCGTGGCGGGCAATCGTCAGCCACCGCGTCGTCTCCGATAGGCGGCGAGCCGAGCCTCCAACGCCGCGCGATCGGGCAGGCTCGCCGTCCCCGCCGCCTCCACCGCAGCCGCGCCCGCGCAGGCGGCGAGCGCCGCCGCCTCCCAGGCGTCTCCGGACTGCTGGTACTCGATGAGCAGCGTGGTCGCGAACACGTCGCCCGCGCCGGTGGGATCGACCTCGGTCGCCGCGTCGGCCGTCACGTGGTACGGCTCGCCGTTGACGTACAGGGTGGCCCCACGCCGGCCTCGCGTGATGGCGCCGAGCGGCACGTGGTGGAGCCATCGCACCGCCGTCTCCTCCGAGCCACCCACGTCCTCCTCGCTGAGCACGAGGAGCTGGGCACGGGGCAGCACGGCCTCGGCGTCCTCCCAGGGCTGTGGACTCATGAGGCCGCCCGCCTCGCGCTTGCGCATCCAGCCCTGGGGGAGCACGGCCACGGAGGCGTCGTCGAAGGCACCGGCCAGCGCGGGATCGACTTCGTTGGCCACCGGGCCGAGGAGGGCGAGGGGCGCCTTGCCCCAAGCCGCCGGGAGCTGCTCCGCCTCGAGGTCGACGGCGCGGGAGAGCAGGGTCAGCGCGCGCATGCCTTGCACCTCGGCCACTCGGTACCGCGTGGTCTGCGGCGAGGGCACCACATGAACCTCGATGCCCTCCGGGAAGATGTCGAGGGGATAGTCGGCGGCTGCGGCGGTGAGAAGACCCACCCCCAGGCCGAGGCGGTGCGCCGTGAGGGCGGCGTAGTAGGCCGAGCCCCCCGGCTGGATCCCCGACGGTGTCTCGTCGAAGGTGACGTGGCCAATGGCGACGAGATCGATCATGGCGATCCCCTTCCCGCAGCGGAAAGGGCGACCTCAGAGCTCGAGCTGCTTGGCAATGATCTCCTTCATGACCTCGGAGGTGCCGCCCCCGATGGTCATGAGGCGCGTGTCGCGGAAGAAGCGCTCGATAGGGTACTCGCGCATGTACCCGTAGCCGCCGTGGAGCTGTACGCAGTCATACGCGACCTTCTGGGCCATGTCCGCGGTGAAGAGCTTGACCATGGAGATCTCCTTCACCACGTCAACGCCCTCGGCGAACGTGAGGCAGGCGGAGTAGGTCAAGGCCCGCCCCGCCTCGATGAGGGTGGCGAGATCGGCCAGCTTGTGCCGCACCACCTGCTTCTTGGACAGCGGCGAGTCGAAGGCCTGCCGCTCCTGCACGTAGGCGATGGTGTCCTCGAGAGCGCGCTGACAACCCGCCACCGAGTGAAGCCCGGCCACCAGGCGCTCGCGCTGGAACACGCGCATCACCTCGTAGAAGCCCACCCCCTCGCGGCCGAGCAGGTTCTCCACGGGCACCCGCACGTCCTGGAAGGACAGCTCCGCGGTGTCGGAGGCCCGCATGCCCATCTTGTCGAGCTTGCGGCTGACGGTGAGACCCGGGGTGCCTCGCTCCACGAGGAACATGGAGATGCCGCGGTGCCGCTTGCCGTCCGTCTCGCCCGACTGGAGTCGGGCGGCCACGAAGTAGAGATCAGACAGGACCCCGTTGGTGATGAACATCTTGGAACCGTTGAGGACGTAGTCATCGCCGTCGCGCACGGCGCGGGTCTTGATGGCGGCCACGTCGGAGCCGCCGCCCGGCTCGGTGACGGCGATGCAGCAGAGGCTCCGTCCTGCGCAGATGCCGGGGAGATAGCGCGCCTTCAGCGCCTCGCTGCCCGTCCAGTAGAGATGCGGGGAGGCCATGTCCGTCTGCACGCCCACCGCCATGGCGAGGGAGCCGCAGCGCGAGCGCGCCATCTCCTCGCAGAGGACCATGGTGGTGAGGAAGTCTGCTGCCGCCCCACCGTACTTCTCGTCGTACTCCACCCCGAGAAAGCCGAGCTCGCCCATGCGCAGCCAGATGGACTTGGGGATCTGGCCCGCCTGCTCCCATTCCTCGATATGCGGCTCCACTTCCTTCTCCACGAAGGCCCGCACGGATTGCCGGAACATGTCATGCTGTTCGTTGAAGATCTTCATCGCGCGTCACCCCACTGGGCCTTGACGGCCTCGCGGTCCACCGCGCTGTCCTCGGCCGCGCGCGGCAGGGCCTCCGTGAAGACCACCACGTGCGGCCGCTTGAAGCGCGCGATCCTCGAGCCCACGAACTCGGTTACCTGCTCGGCACTGTATCGGCTTCGCGGAGCCTCCACCACCGCCTTGATGGCTTCGCCCCACCGCGCGTCGGGGATCCCGTACACGCACACCCCGCGCACCTCGTCCATCTGCATAATGACCGTCTCGACCTCAGCCGGATAGACGTTCTCCCCCCCCGGCTTGATCAATTCCTTCTCGGGCTTGCGCTTCACGTAGTGGAGGAAGCCGTCGGCATCAAAACGGCCCACGTCGCCCGTGTGGTGCCAGCCGTTGCGGAAGGTGTAGGCGGTGACGTCGGGTTGGTCGAAGTAGCCCTGGAAAACGAGCGGCCCGCGCACCACGATCTCGCCCGCGGTGCCCGTGGGCACCGTGCGGTCGTAGTCGTCCACGATGGCGACCTGGCTCAAGGGCACGGGGCGCCCCGCCGCGCCCGGGCGCTCCGAGACGCGCTGGAGGCTCACGAACCCGCTCGTTTCCGACTGGCCGAAGCCGGTCCAGAACTGGGCGCCTGTCTCTGCGTGGAGACGCGCAATGGTCTGCGGCGCGTCCAGTCCCGACACGTGGCGCAAGCTCTCGAGCCGGCTCCCCCGCTTCGCCGCGGCATCGAGCAGGCTCAGGAGGACCGGGGGGAAGTCCGAGACGTGCGTGATGCCGTGACGGTCGATGAGGCGAACGGCCTCCTCGGCGTCGAAGCGCGGCACGAGGACGCACGCACCCCCCGCGTGCAGGTGGGCCAGGCTCAGACCCAACGCGGTGATGTGGAAGAGCGGCAAGGCGAGCAGGTAGCGGTCGGCCGCCGAGATCCCCATGGCAGCCATCGCGGTGAGGTTGGCCATGATGACGTTATCGTGGGTGAGGACAGCGCCGCGCGGGACCACGTCGACGGCGGCCGTGGAGATGGCCGCGAAGGGGTCGGCGGGCGAGACCTCAGCGGTGGCGATATCTTTCAACGAGGCGAACAACGAATCGAACGGCGTGAAGCCCGCCCCCGCCGTGCTCCCAAGCTGATACCAGTGCGGCACCTGGCGCTTGCTCTCGGGCCAGCTCGCCACCACCGGGAGCGTGGAGGCATCCGCGACCATCATCTTCGGAGCGGCGCGCTCGAGCACGCGCGCCACCTCCTCCCCGGTGAGCCGCCAGTTGATGGGATAGGCGAGGATGCCTTGCCGCGCGCAGGCGCCGTAGAGGGCGAGGTAGGCGGCATCGTTCTGGGCGAGGATGGCGATGCGGTCGCCCTTGTTGATGCCGAGGGCGCCGAGGCCTCCCGCCAAAGCATCCACGCGGGCCTTGAACTCACCAAAGGACAGCGTGTACCCGCCCTGGATGATCGCCGGCGCGGCGCCGTGAAGCGCGGCGCCGCGCGCGATCATGTCGTAGACGGTGAAGCCGTGCACGCTCATGGCCGGGGGCCTTCCCCTCCGCTACTGGCCGACTATGTCTTTTTTCATCCCGCCGAGCGCAGCTAGGAGCTCTTCCTGCTCCTTCGCTCCCACCTTGAATTTGTTGAGGCTCTTGACGAGATCCTCGACAGTGGCGTTCCATTCCGCCTCGGTAATGCCCATGCCCTTGTGCACTGTCTTCATGTCCTGGCCGAGATAGGCGCAGGGCCCGCCCGTGGCGTCGCAGATCTGGTCGGCGAGATTGGTCTGGAGCTTGGCCACCCGCGCCGCGTCGAGGCCCTTGAAGCGGCTGTTCACCCGCGGATCGGCGGCCATGGTTGTCACGAAGTCGTCCACGATGAGCTTGATGTTCTCGCGCCCGCCCAGCCGCTGATAGAGCGTGGGTCCGGAGGCGGCCGTCTCCGGCGGAGCGGAGGAGGAGGCGCACGCGGTGAGGAGCAGGACGGCCATCGGAACGACGATGGCTCGGGTCAGGGCACGCATCGGAACTCCTCCTGGGCGAGAGACGCGGTTAGCTCAACCAGCGTTTGCGGCGCTTGTAGTGCTTGACGTCCCGATAGGACTTCCGGGCGCCGACCTCGGTCAGACCGAGGTAGAACTCCTTGATATCCGCGTTGTCGCGGAGCTGGTCCGCGGTGCCGTCGAGCACGATGCGCCCGTTCTCCATCACGTAGCCGTGATCGGCGATGCCGAGGGCGAGGGTGGCGTTCTGCTCGACGAGAAGCACGGTGAGCTTCTGCTCGCGGTTGAGCCGCTGCACGATCTGGAAGATCTCCTCCACCAACATGGGGGCAAGGCCCAGCGAGGGCTCGTCGAGGAGCACCACTTTTGGGTCGGACATGAGGGCTCGGCCGATCACGAGCATCTGCTGCTCGCCGCCCGAGAGATAGCCCGCCTGCACCCCCCGCCGCTCCTTGAGGCGCGGGAAGTACTCATACACCCGCTCGATCCCGCCGGCCAGGCGCTGACGATCGCTCTGGATGTGGGCGCCCACCACGAGGTTCTCCTCCGTGGTGAGGTGCTCGAAGACGCGGCGGCCCTCGAAGACCTGGACCACCCCCCGACGCACCACCTCGTAGGGGGCGAGTCGGTCGATGCGCTCCCCGGCGAGGTCGATGTGGCCCTTGGTCACCTCGCCTCGTTCCGTGCGCAGCACGCCCGACACCGCCTTGAGGGTGGTGGTCTTCCCGGCGCCGTTGGCGCCGAGGAGGGTGGTGATCCCCCCCTCGCGCACCTCGAGCGACACCCCCTTGAGGACGAGGATGACGCCGTCGTAGATCACTTCGATGTTGTTCAGATTCAGCATGCCCGTGACGCGCCGGAGGGGGCGTGCCCCCTCCGGCGTCCTCTCCGCGGCTCCGTCTACTTGGCCGCGGCTTCCTTGGTGTGCTTGGCGATCACATCTGGATAGGCGGAGAACCAGTCCGTCACCTTCTCGAACTTTCCTCCCTTGACCTGCCAGATCTGCACGAGCCCGCCCCCCTCGTGGTCCGTCGAGGTGATCTTGAGCGGCGGCACGAGCCCGCCCAGGGTGAAGTTGGAGATCTTCTCGAACCCCGCCTTGGTGTCCACGCCGGTGATCTTGCCGTCCGGCTTCGCCTTGAGCGCGTTGCGGATGGCCTCCACGTGCACGGCGGCCTGGAAAACGCCCCGGTTGTAGTACACGGAGGACGCCATCTCCTTCGGCACGGGCTTGCCTTCCTTCTTGTACATCTCGCGGATCTCGTTGAGCACGGGATAGTCTTGCCCCACGCCCGCGAACTGCATGGTGTAGTAGCCCTCGGCCACGCCGAAGCCGCCCGCGGCTTCGATGTTCACCTCGGCCGAGCCCCACACGAGGGCGATCACCTTCCGCAGCGGGTAGCCCTTGCTCTTGAGCTCCTTGATCGACACGGCGGGGGCCCCGCCGAAGAGATGCGCGATCACGAAGTCCGGACGGTAGCGCTGGGCGATGTCGAGGACCTGGGCGCCCATCTCCACGCCGGGAGGAGGAACGGCGAACGTCTTGAGCTGGAATCCCTCGCGGCCCGAGAGATCTTCCAGGACCTCGATGGGCTCGCGCCCGGCGGGGTTGTCATAGAAGATGTAGGCGATTTTCTTGCCCTTGAGGCTGCCGCCGAGTTGCTTCTTTACGAAGTCCGTGGCCGCCGCCGCTTGGGACCAGTAGGTAGCGGCGATGGGAAAGATATAGGGGTAGCGGACGCCGTCAGCCGCGGCCGCGCTGCCGAAGCCGGGGGACGTCCCAGGAATCCGGTCCTCGGCGAGCTTGGCGGCCAGCGCGTAGATCTGCGGGGTGCCGTATACCGCGATGGTGACCGCACCCTCCTTCTTGTGACGCTCGTAGGATTCCACGGCCGGTGGCACCTTGTACTCGTTGTCGACCTCAGGGGCCCGGATCTTGTACCCCTCGACCCCGCCCTTGCTGTTGATGAGAGCGATGTAGTCGTGGAAGCCGGGGCACAGCACGGTGCCCACGATCTGGGTCGCCCCCGTTCGGTCACACTGCATGCCGATGACGATCTCGCCCTTGGACTGGGCGAAGGACGGCGCGGGGGCGGCCAGGCTGATCGCCAAGACGAGGGCCGTCACGATGGCCAGGATCTGTCGCATGGGAATTGCTCCTTTCCTCGCGTACCTCAGTACGCGAATGGCCAGATGCGGAAGTAGTTGCGGATATTCCGCCACAGGCGGTTCAGTCCCTCGGGCTCGACGATGAGGAAGAAGATGATGAGGGCCCCGAACATCATGAGGCGGAGGTTGGGGATGAGGTTGAGCACGGTCTGGGGCGAG
>DATGCY010000276.1:0-9889 GCA_035311385.1 Candidatus Methylomirabilota bacterium | reverse complement strand
GCTTCGATCACCTCGAGGACCGCCGCCACATCATCGGGATCGCGGTGGAGATTCTCGACGGACAGCCACCAGAGAGTGACCATGGGAATCCCCACCTCGAGGCACCAGCTGAGGACTGCCTCCGTCTTCGTCGCCCCCCGCCGGTATCCTTCCCCGAAGTCGCCCAGCCCGGCTTCCCGGCTGTAGCGCCGGTGGCCATCCTGGATCATCCCGAGGTGCTCCGGCAGCGCTCGGCGCCGGAGCTCGGCGAGGAGACGTCGCTCATAGAGGTAGTACAGCGCTCGCTTCACCGGCAGCGTTCCGATCACGACACGATCCCCCCCTGAAGCTCTCGTCCCGTCATGCTCGACCCGCCCGCCATCATGGGCCAAAGCGGTCGACGAGCAAGCCGTGGCGCAAGCCACGGTCGCTCACCGAGAGTGAGTCCTTCTGCAGCTTGTCCATGACCGTTCGGACGATGCAGGCGCCGGCGAGAATCACGTCGGCACGCTTCGGCTGCAGGCCCACGATCTGCCGCCGCGCTTCCGTCGAGCGGGAGCAGTAGAGCTCGATCTGTCGCTCCACCTCCGCCCGGGACAACGTGGCGCCCTGAACCGCGTCGGGATCGTACGTCGCGAGGCCGAGCATCACGGCCGTGAGGTTGGTGACGGCTCCCCCCAGGCCGACCAGCGCGTCGGGCGCCTCGGCCCCGTCGAGGCGCCCGAGGTCCGCGGCCATCGCGTCCATGGCCCGTCGCAAGTCCGTGGGGGACACCACTCCCGCGAGGCCGTATGTCTCCGTGAAGCGGACCGCGCCGACGTTGACGCTGAACTGCTCGGTCACCGTCGCCCCACGACCGAAGGTGAACTGGCTGCTCCCCCCGCCCGTGTCGAAAATGACCATGGATCCATCGCCCAGTCCGAGGCCGGACTTCACGGCGAGATAGGCCAGGCGGCCTTCCTCTGCCCCCGAGATGATCTCGATGCGCACCCCGGAACGCCGCTCGACGTCGCCGATGAAGGCCTCGCGGTTGTGCGCCGTGCGCATGCCCATGGTCCCTACCGCGACGATCGTCGTAGCGCCCTTTTCTTTCGCCTCTGCTGCCATGCCGGCAATCGCCGCCGCCGTGCGGTCCATCGCCTCGGGTGAGAACTCCCCTCCGGTCGCCGCCAGACCCTCGCCGAGCCGCGTCACCTCGGCTCGATCGACGACGGTCGTCCATTTGCTCTCGGTGTCATGCTCGCCCACGTGAAACTTCACCGAATTGGTGCCGACATCGATCACGGCGTAGCGGGGCATACGAGCTACCTCACGCGCTCAGACCGAGCAGCCGCTTCAGCCCGCGCGGATAGCTGATGTTCTCGAAGCGATCGAGCCCCATCTCGCGCACGGCGGCGAGAACGCGCGCGGGATCCTCGAGCTCCATGGCGACCGTGCGGATCGGCCGTCCGTCGGCCACCACGTCGGTCATCTCGGCGGTGCAACCGGCGACGGTGTAGCGCTGCCGTCGCTTGTGAACCTGGGCGACGCGCACGCCTCGTGAGGCCTGCGTCAGCTCAGCCTGCAGTCGCTCGAGGGTGTAGGCGTCGAGACCGGCGATGGGCGCGACCCCGAGCGCGGCGCACACCCGTGCCACCTCCGCCGCCGGCAAGGGAAACTCGCCCTTCATCACCGGACGCCACTGCTCGAGACCCTCGGCGTTGACCTGTTCCAACGTCTTGATGTCCATGAGTCGGTCGCGAATCTTCACGTTGGCGTCGGTATCTCGCGAGAGGAGATATATTTCGTCGCTCTCCTGCACGTGACCGCGTTCAAGCGCGGCGAAGCGGCGGTCCGCCTCGCCGAAGCTCGCACCAAAGGTGCGCCATTCCCAGCGTGGGATGATCCGTTCCATAGGGTGTTTTGGCCAGGGTGACACGTGCGCGGTAAGCCCCTTGCGGCTTCTTGGCATCCGTTGGTCACACGCCTCAGACACGACATCATAAAACGTCAGGGAAGACAACGTGGTCGCTTCGACAGGCTCAGGATCACGAAGCCGGCTTGGCAGGCCATGGACGCAGGCGACACCCCCGGCCTGGGCCGGTCGTCGTGCCGCGGCCCCCCGGGAAAAGCCCCAGGAACGCCCTGCGCCTCGTCGTGGATCACGTGGAAGTGGCGGTGAATTCTCATTTCCTCGAAGCGGAGGGCGTGGAGGCGGCCGCACGCCAAGCACGGGCTTCGGGTCTAAGATGGGTGAGGTTGCGATGACCTGCCTATCCTGTGGACACGAAAACCCCGCGGGGGCGAAGTTCTGCAACGACTGCGGCGCGCGTGTGGCGGCCCCGGCCGCCTCCCCCGAGCCTCGTGCCTATACTCCGCGCCATCTCGCCGAGAAGATCCTCGCTCAGAAGAGCGCCCTCGAGGGGGAGCGCAAGCCGGTCACCGTCCTCTTCGCCGACGTGGCACGCTCCATGGAGCTCGCCGAACGTGTCGATCCCGAGGATTGGCATCGCCTCCTCGATCGCCTGTTCCGGATCCTCGCGGACGGCGTCCACCGCTACGAGGGAACCGTCAATCAGTACACGGGCGACGGCATCATGGCCCTCTTCGGCGCCCCCATCGCTCACGAGGATCACGCCCAGCGAGCCTGCGCGGCCGCCCTGGACATGGCGCGCGAGATCCAGACGCTCGGGGAGAACGTGCGGCAAGAGAGCGGCCTCGAATTCGCGGTGCGGATGGGGCTCAATTCGGGCGAGGTGGTCGTCGGGCGCATCGGGGACGACCTCCGCATGGACTACACTGCCCAGGGTCACGTGGTTGGGCTCGCCGCCCGGATTCAACAGCTGGCGCCCCCGGGGGGCATCAGCATCACCGACCAAACCGCGCGGCTCGCCTCGGGCTTCTTCGACCTCCTGGATCGCGGTGAGCACAGCGTCAAGGGCGCAAGCGCACCGGTGCGGGTGTTCGACCTCTTGGGGCCCGGCCCAATCAATCATCGCTTCGAGCGCTCGCGCGCGCGCGGCTTCTCGCGCTTCGTCGGCCGCGCGCGCGAGCTCGCGCGCCTCGAGGGCGCTTTGCGCGAAGCCGAGGCCGGCCGCTCCGGAGTGATCCTCATCATCGGCGAGCCCGGCGCGGGCAAGAGCCGCCTGTGTCATGAGCTCGTCGAGCGCTCACGCGGCGTGCCCCTCTACCAGGTCCGTAGCCTGTCCCACGGGCGCATGCTCCCCTTTCACGCTCTGGCCGAGCTGGCCCGCGGTCTCTTCGGGGTTCACCCAAGCGCTTCGGCGGCGCACATTCGTACCGCCGTCAAGCGCGGTCTGTCCATCATCTCCTCGGTCGATGCGATCGCTCTGGCTTTCTGGCTCGAGCTGCTCGGCGCGCCCGAGCCCACGCTGGCTCCCTCGGACGTCGAGCCCCAGACGCGTCGCCTGCGCCTGTTCGAGTCCTTGTGTGACCTGATCCAAGCCCGCGCGCGAGGCGAGCCCATGCTGCTCTTGGTCGAAGACTTGCACTGGCTCGATCCGGCGAGCGCGGCAGCGCTGGAGATGCTCGCGGGGCGCCTCGCCCCGCCGGCGTCGAACCGTGGCCGCGCGCTCCTGATCGCGACCACGCGGCCCGACTATCGGCCTGCCTGGTCTGGGCGGGTCGAGCGTCTTTCCCTGCCCCCCCTCGCCGCCGACGAGGCCTCGGTTTTGCTCGACGACTGGCTCGGGGCCGAGCCTGAGCTCGCGCAACTCCGCGCGCGCATCGGGGCGCGCGCTCGTGGCAACCCTCTCTTCGTCGAGGAAATCGTCCGGTCCCTCCTGGAGGGCGGGGTGCTGCATGGTCGCCGCGGCGCCTATGTGCCCGCCGGCCCGATCGAGGACATCCCGCTGCCCGAGACCGTGCAGGCCGTCCTGGCCTCCCGCATCGATCGACTCTCGCCGCGAGACAAGGACGTGCTGCAGGCGGCAGCGGTGGTCGGACGGGACGTGCCGACGGAGCTACTGCGCGTCGTCGTGGATCTCCCGACAAGCGAGCTCACCTCATCGCTCGAGCGGCTGGCGAGCGCCGAGCTCCTCTCGCCCTCCGACTCTCCCGGCGGCGCAAGCACCTTCCGGCATCCGCTCACCCAGGAAGTCGCCTACCGCACGCAGCTCCTGGACCGCCGGCGCCGCACGCATGCCGGGGTCGCCCATGCTCTCCTCGCGATCCATGGATCGGCGGTCTCGACGCACGCCGCCCTGCTGGCCCACCACTTCGAGGAGGGCGGCGAGCATCTCGAGGCCGCGCGGTGGCACGAGCACGCGGGCCGGCGCGTCGCACGCAGCGACCCCGCGGAGGGAGCGAGGCACTGCCGCAAGGTGACGGAGCTGCTCGTCACGGTTCCCGAATCTCGCGACACCCTGACCCTCGAGCTCACGTCGCGCATCGCGCTCCTCGAGATCGACCGCCTTGCCGGCATCGACGAACGGCACTCCCGCGCGCTCTTCGAGGAAGCGCGCGTGATGGCCGAACGATTGGGCGACCCCCGAGGTCACGCGTTTCTGCTCACCTCCTACGGCCGGCTGTGTGGGCTCGCCGGTGACGTGCGGCAATACCTCGACTGCGCAGAGCGGGCGGCGGAACTGGCCGAGACGTCCAATGACGGCACGCTCAGTTTCGAGATGCGCGCCGTGCTGGCGCACGCGGAGCTGGCCGTGGGTCGCCTCGATGCCGCCCGTGCCACCTCCGGGCACGCTCTGGCCGAGTTCGCCCGGCTTCCGATGCTGAGAGACGCCCTGGTCCGCTCCACCGCGCCCGCTCTCTGCCGAATCTGGCGCGCGCTGGCGAGCGCCTATCTGGGCCAGTTGGCCGAAGCCCAGTCCGATCTAGAGGCGCTCCTTGCCGACGAGACAGAGCGCGGCCTCGAGGTCCTGTACGGCACGCACGGCTTCCTCTGCGAGGTGCTGCGGCTCCAGGGCGATCTCACGCGTGCCATCCCTCACGGCCGCCGTGCCGTCGAACTCGCAGAGGCGAGCGGCAGTTCTTTCTCGCGGGTCGAAGCCGCAGCGTTTCTGGGAGCTGCCTCCCTCGCCGCCGGCGACGTCGACACCGCCACGAGCGCGCTCGAGCCGGCCCTCCGACTCGCCCGGGCGAGGCGCAACGCCCTCTGGTACGAGCCCCGCATCCTGGCCACGCTCGCCGAGGCACGAATGGCCGCCGGCGACCGCCCTGGAGCCCGGGCGCTGCTCGCGGAAGCCCGCGAGTTGGTCGAGCAAGGCCGAGGCTGGCGACTCAGTGCTTGCGACGTCGTGCTGGCGTGGGTCCGGCTCCTCGGCTCGGAGGCCGCCCTGGACCGTGCGGTCGTCGAGAGCGCCCTCGCGTCGCTGGAAGCCCTCGCGGCGGGATTCGGCGCCCAGGTCTACCGGCGAATGGCGGACATCGAGCGTGCGCGACTCGGGTGACGGTCTCCCTGATACACGACAGTGAGCTACCGCGGCACCAACGGCCGCGATGGCGCAGACGCGGAGCCGCGTGGTCGTTCGCCGGGCTAGCGCGCGACGGTTCTGAATCCTGCGAAGATGTTGCGGCGGTGGCGCATGTAGAAATTCCGCCACGTGTTACGGATGAGGCGTGACCGCGTGGTCCACGCGCCGCCGCGCAGGACCTTTTTGCCGCCGAAGTAGGGCGCCGAGTATTCCTTGTACGGATCGCACTCGAATCCGGGATACGCACGGAACGTGTCGTCGACCCACTCCCACACATTGCCGATCATCTGACGACATCCGACCGCGCTGTCGCCCGCGGGCAACGCTCTGACGTCGATGGTCCCGCCGGCACGGTAGTCGAGATTCGCGCGCGCGGGCGTCGGCGCGTCGTTGCCCCACGGGAATCGCCGCTTCTCACCCGTCGCGGGATCGAGCGATGCCGCCATTTCCCATTCGGCTTCCGTCGGCAATCGGCGGCCCGCCCACCGGCAGAATGCCTCGGCTTCGTACCAGTTCACGTGCGTCACGGGATGCCATGCCGCCAGGGGCACGATCGCGTCGAAGCGGCGCTCGCCCCATCCACCGTCGGGCGCCTTGTGCCAGAAGAGCGGATGATCGACGGATCCACGGCGACGCCAGTCCCAGCCTCGCCGGCTCCACACGTCACGGCGGCCATACCCGCCGTCGTCGACGAAGGCCGCGAACTCCGTGTTGGTGACCGGCACGGAGCGAATCCTGAACGACGACACTTCGATCTCGTGCGCCCACTTCTCGTTGTCGAACACGAATGGCTCGTCGGGGGTCGCCCCGAGACAGAATCGGCCACCCGGGACGTCGACGTCGTGCGGCGCGTACGCGGGGTCGATCGGCGGATCCGCCGCGCCGGGCACCGTGAGCGACACGCGCGGGCGTGCATAGCCGAGGGTCTGCAACACGAGCGTCAGGTTCTCCGCGTGCATGTCCTCGTGCAGGGCAGCCAGCGTGTAGAAATACGCCTCCTTCGCGCTGGGACGGCGCGAATCGAGGCGAGCGATGACCCGCCGCAGAACCTCCTCGATGTAGTCGAGCGTCCCCTGCCGGGACGGATACGGATGCTGCCACCGCAGGCGATACGGCACGTTGAACGACTCGTAGATGTCGTCGGAGCCGGGCCGCAGCGTGGCTGCACCGTCGAGGTGGCGGAGAATCCAGTACTCCTGGAACCAGCCGACGTGACCGATCTCCCAGATCGGCGGCTCGAGGAAGTGGCCGGGCTGACCGAGGAGCTGACCATCGGCGAGGCCATCGAACAGTTCGCGCTCGACGCGGCGCGCGTCGATCAGCGCACGCACAAGGGTATCAGGGGAGATCGAAGCGTCCATGTCTGGTCGTGTCCGGCCTAGCGGGCCCCGACCGGGACCGGCAGCACCGCGCCGCAGGCTTGGCACGTGCGAAGCGACGGGCTAGCGTTGAACGTCTGGATCGCTTCACGAAGCTGCGCCTCGATATCCTCGCAAGTGAACGCGACCTCGTGCAGCTTCACCTGGCAGCGATCGCAGAACCACGCCAGTCGATCGAGCTCGTCCGGCCGGCGTTTGCGCTCGATCACGAGACCCCACGTCGCGGGCGGCCGGATCGGACAGTGCGGCGTGCCCGCGCGACAGAGGAACACTTCGCCCTCACGCACGGCAACGTCACGGCGCTTGCCGTTGTCCATGATCTGCACGGTGATGTCGCCGGCGAGCTGATAGAAGATCTCGTCGCCCGGATCGATGTGGAAGTCGTTGCGCGCGTTCGGGCCGCGGATGATCTGGAAGATGAATTCGCTCTCGGGAAAGACTTCCTTGTTCGCGACCGGGGGCAAGAACGCCTGCGCGTTGGCCTCGATCCATTGCATCAGGTGAATGGCACCGGGCTCGGTCACCCTCATGGCTCCTGGCGACTCAGAGTACCACGCCCGCCTAACCAGACCATCCCGCTCCACCCCATCCGCGAGCCGATTCTATCGCCCTGCCCGCTGTAGCTCGGCCATCGTCACCACATACCAGGTGAGATGATCCGGTAACCCTTGCCTCTTCGACCAACGCACGCGGCCCGGCTGACAAACAAAAGTCAGTGCCAACGCCTCTGGTCTATGCTAGCTACGGTCTGGCGGGTCGCCGAAGTCCTCCGCATCCACGATGCAGACCAGAGCATTGCGGAGGTCGAGCCGCCGACCACGATCGTGTAGCCGATCCACCACGACCCTCGCCGCAGCCCTGGCCAGACGGACGGCCAAAGGAGGCCCACCGATGGGCAGTTCGATCCGACTCATTGCTGGCCTGGCGCTCCTGTCGCTCACGTTCGTGCCGAGCGCCGCCCTTGCTCAGCCGGGTGTCACCGCCAGCGAGATCAAGGTCGGCAACACGAATCCGTACAGTGGGCCGCTCTCGGCTTACGGCACCATCGGCAAGTCCATCGGCGCCTACTTCAAGAAGGTCAACGACGAGGGCGGAATCAACGGGCGGAAGATCAACTACATCAGCTACGACGACCAGTACAGTCCGCCCAAGACGCTGGAAATGACCCGCAAGCTCGTCGAGCAGGATCAGGTCGCCCTGATCTTCCAACCGCTCGGCACGCCGACCAACTCTGCCATCTGGAAGTACATGAACGATCAGAAGGTGCCCCAGCTCTTCGTAGCGACGGGGGCGACGAAGTTCGGCGACCCGCAAGGACATCCATGGACGATGGGGTGGCAGCCTACCTACCAGACCGAAGGCCACATCTACGCGCAGTACGTGCTCAAGAACATCCCGGACGCCAAGGTCGGCGTGCTCTACCAGAACGACGACTCCGGCAAGGACTACCTCAAGGGGTTCAAGGACGGGCTCGGCGCCGCCGCCGCGCGGATCATCGTCATGGAGCAGTCGTACGAGGTGACCGATCCTACCGTGGATTCGCAGGTGGTCAACCTGAAGAACAGCGGGGCCAACGTCTTCTTCAACGGCACCGCACCGAAGTTCGCTTCCCAGGCCATCCGGAAGGCTCATGACCTCGGCTGGAAACCCGTGCAGATCCTCGCGAGCGTTTCCGCCTCGGTGCAGTCCGTGCTCAAGCCGGCAGGCTTCGAGGCGGCCAAGGGCATCATGAGCGCCCAGTACCTGAAGGACGTCACCGACCCGCAGTGGAAGAACGACCCAGGCTTCAAGGGATGGATGGAGTTCATGCAGAAGTACTATCCGGCCGGCTCGCTGGAGGACGAGTTCAACGCCTACGGCTACACCGTGGCCCAGACCCTCGTGTACGTGCTCAAGCAATGCGGCAACGATCTGTCGCGGGCCAACATCATGAAGCAGGCGGCGAGCATCAATGGCCTCTCCCTTCCGATGCTCCTGCCCGCCATCCGGATCAACACGGGTCCGAACGACTTCTTCCCCGTCGAGCAGATGCAGCTCGGCCGCTTCGACGGCGAGCACTGGGTGTTGTTCGGCGATCTCTTCGACGCTTCTCGGAAGTAAGGGTGCCGCGACGCCGCTTGATAGGCACTGCGGTGGCGCTCCACCCGCTGCGTGAGGTTACCGCGAAGGACTCGCAAGCCTTTGCGGAGAAGTTAGGGATTGAACGCCCGACCCCGGTCCGCCATCGGGTCGAGCGACGCGGTCAGGGCATCAGCCAGTGCGCCTTCCTTGACGTTGGCGGTGCTGCCGATCAGGTGCTCGTGACCCACCCCCGTCCGGTCCACCTGGATGATGCGGAAGAGGTCGGGGACGACGACGTCCGATGAAGTGAGGTCGCGCCACTGGGACGGGAGCTTGGCGAGGGCGGCCTTCAACATTTTCGCCTGAGTTGTGTACCGCGTGGCGTACGCCCCGTCCTTGGCAAAGTATCCGCGGAACTTGGGACTCGCCGCGAGGATCGCCTTGGCATTCTTTGGGTCGGCGGTCAGGGCCTTCCCGAGAGCTGCGATCTGCTTCGTGGCCCAGTCCATCGTGTCTTCGATCCCCTCGGCATCGAACAGCACGGCGAGGTCGGCTGCTCCCTTCGATGCCGCCCGAGCAGGATCTTTCTTGAGCGTCGCGGCATCTGCGGGTTGGGCCTCGCCGGCGGCGACCATGGGCGCGAGTTTCGTACTACCACCACCACTGTGGGCGGAAAGGACGATCGAGTAGCTCTTGATTCCGCTCAGCGCCGGGACCTTGCCGAACACTTCCTGGACATACCCGTAGGTGGGGACATTGCCGAACTCGGACTTGCCGCGACCCTGCACGAGGATGGCCACGATCTGCGGTTGCTTCGCCGATCGAGCCGCGACGACCGCACTGATCTGCTGCTCCCAGTGCTCCAGGTCGACGTCGCGGACGTCGCCCTTCTTGCTCGCAGTTCTCCCGGAGGCGACGAGGTAGCCGGCGTAGGGATCCTTGACGCCTTTCTCCTGACGAAAGCCCCAGCCGTGGAAGTGCAGGACCACTTGGACCGGCCTGTCCGCATCAAGCTTGTCCGGCATGATCACCACGGCCATG
>DATGCY010000275.1:0-2998 GCA_035311385.1 Candidatus Methylomirabilota bacterium | reverse complement strand
GGGGCTCGTAGGTATGGAGGCTCCCGACGCCCTCGGCCGAGACGGGCATCCGCTGACCGGACGCCTCTACGTGCAGCTTCAGGCGCCGGTCGACGTGCCGCATTTCCTCATCTCCGACCGCGCGCACCGGCCATACCCGGCGGCGGACCTACACGAGCGCGAGGCCGTCCTCGTCGTGCGGGATCTCTTCGACGGTCCCATCGAGGTGATTCCGCGGAACCGGTGGCGCTTCGCCCGCGTGGACGGCGGCCGCGTCGTTCCCGACGCCTCCCACGTGTGGCTAGAGGGCGGGTTCGAGAAGGGCCGTATCTATCAGCTCGCGTATACAGGAGTGGGCGCGCGCGTCCTCGGTCTCGGCATGGCCGCTCTGCGCGACTGCGTCGCCTGGCTCAAGCACGGGAGCGCGGCCGAAGGCAATCCCGCGCCACGGGTCATCCGTCACGCCTATGCCTACGGGCGCTCGCAGACGGGGCGCCTGCTGCGCACCATGATCCATCATGACCTGAACGTGGATGAAAACGGCCGCCCCGCCCTCGACGGCGTCATCGCCAACGTGGCGGGAGCGATGCTGGGCGAGTTCAACCAGCGCTTCGGCCAGAACTCCAAGGACCGGCCGGAGATGATGGATTGCTTCGAGCCCTTCCAGGTAGAGCCGCAGGGCGGGCTCAAGGCCTTCTACACGAACACGAGCTTCGAGTACCACCGCGGCGACGCCTCGCTGATCCACACGGATCCTGCCGGCACGCGTGACGTGGAGCACGGACCCGACGTCCGCGTGTACCACTGGACGGGCACCGAGCACGGGCACGGAATCTGGCCGCCCGCCGATGCCGCGGCCGTCGCCGCCGACCCCCGTGGCTGGAAGGAGCGGGCGCGCAACCTCCGTGGCGTGGTGCACTACGGCCGGCTCCTCCGCGCCGCCCTCGTCAACCTCGATCGCTGGGCAGCGGAGGGCGTACCGCCGCCCCCGAGCTGTCATCCGCGCGTCGCCGATGGCACAGCCGTGGATCCCGGCGACCTCGAGAAAACCTTCGCGTCCGTTCCCGCCGCCGCCTATCCCCCCTATCCCGTGCGAGCGCAGCGCCAGGACTTCTCCACGCTGCCGCCGAGGCCGGGTCCCGTCTTGGGCAACCGGGTGAGCTCGGTGGACGTGGACGGCAACGAGCGCGCCGGCATCCCCGTGCCCGAGCTGAGCGTGCCTCTCGCCACCCACACGGGGTGGAACCTGCGGCATCCCGAGAGCGGCGGCGCGGACCAGATCCTCTACTTCGGGGGGAGCACGCTGCCCTTCGCCCGCACGCGTGCCGAGCGCGAGGCGGCGGGCGATCCGCGTTTGGCCATCGCCGAGCGCTACGCCTCGCGCGCGGACTATCTGGCGCGCGTGCGGGAGGCGGCGCAGAAGCTGGTCGCGGCCGGCTATCTCCTCGAGGAGGACATCGAGACGTCCGTGAACTACGGCGGGCGCAACTGGGATGCGTGGGCAAGAACGAACGGAGACTGACATGGGTCTGCTCGACGGCAAGGTCGCTATCATCACCGGGGCCTCCAAGGGCATCGGGCGGGCCCTGAGCCTGCGTTTCGGCCGGGAGGGGGCGGCCGTTCTCTGCGCCGCCCGTTCCGCCGACCTCGTCAAGGAGACGGCGGCGCAGGTGACGGCGGCGGGAGGGCGGGCCCTCGCCGTGGTGTGCGATGCCGCTCAGGAAGACGAGGTCCGGCGTCTGGTCGCCACCGGGGTGAAGGAGTTCGGCAAGATCGACACCCTGGTGAACAACGCGGGCGACGGCGGCCCGACCAAGGCCGTGCAGGACTACCTGATGGAGGACTGGCGCTACACCATCGACTCCTGCCTCACCAGCTCCTACCTCTGCACGCGCTTCGTGGTGCCCGAGATGATCAAGGTGGGCGGCGGCGCCATCGTGAACATCTCGTCGGGAGCAGGGCGGCGGGGGCTGCCCTATCGCATCGGCTACTGCTCGGCCAAGGCGGGGCAGGTCGGCATGACCTACGGTATGGCCCTCGAGCTCGCGGAGCACAACATCCGCGTCAACTGCGTGGCGCCGGGAGCGGTCGAGGGCGACCGCATCGATCGGGTCATCGCGGGCCAGGCGGAGGTGCGCGGCATCCCCGTGGAGCAGATGCGCAAGGCCTTCATCGAGCGGACGCCGCTCAAGCGCATGGTCACCGCGGACGACATCGTGGACGCCACTGTGTTCTTCTGCAGCGACATGGCGCGGAGCGTGTCGGGCCAGGTCCTCGCCGTGAACGCGGGGGAACCGGCGGGATGACGGTGAGCGCGGCGGCCCTGCGCGAGCTGTGGACGCTGGGGGGCGGCGACCCTGCCGCGCTCGAGCGCATCAGCCTCACCGGCGCAGACCCAGTCCTGCCCACCGACTTCAGGATCGGCACCGCCGCCTCCGCGGTGATCGGGGCGAGCGCGCTGGCCGCCGCCGAAATCTGGCGCGCGCGCACGGGGCGGGCCCAATCCGTGAGCGTGGACCTTCGCGCCGCCGTAGCCGCCTTCCGCAGCGAGCGCTACCTGCGCGCAGCGGAGCAGAGGGATCTCCATCGCCGCGATCCCCTGTTCGGCTTCTACCAGGCGGGCGACGGCCGCTGGATCCAGATCCACTCCAACATGCCGCACCACCACGATGGCGCCGTCAAGCTTCTCGGCTGCCAGAACACGCGCGAGTCCGTGGCGGCGGCGGTAGCGACCTGGAAGGCGGGCGACCTCGAGGACGCCTTCGCCGCGGCAGGTTTGCCCACGGGCATGGTGCGCTCGCGCGCGGAATGGCACGCGCATCCTCAGGGCGCGGCGGTGGCCGGGCTGCCGCTGCTCGAGATCGTCAAGATCGGCGAAGCGCCGCCGGAGCCCGCGGGGAACGGACCGCGCGCGCTCTCCGGGCTCCGCGTGCTCGATCTCACGCGTGTGATCGCGGGACCGGTGTGCGGGCGTACCCTGGCGTCGTTCGGCGCCGAGGTGCTGGTGGTGAGCTCGTCG
>DATGCY010000274.1:0-10082 GCA_035311385.1 Candidatus Methylomirabilota bacterium | reverse complement strand
GGCGTCCTCTTCTCCGCCAAGCAGATCTTCATCAACCCGGAGTCCTTCACCTTCATGGAGTCCATCGGCGTGCTCTCTATGATCATCCTGGGAGGCATGGGTTCCATCCCCGGGGCCATTCTCGGCGCCGCCGTGGTCACCGTGCTCAACCTCCAGGTCCTCAAGGGCTTTTCCCTCTGGCTCAACGAGCTGCGCAACGCAGGCACGGTGATCCTCGGATACAACCTCGCCAACCTGCCCACCCAGCTCGAGCCCGCCAAGTACGAGCGCATGGTCTTCGGCCTGATCCTCGTGCTCATGATGATCTTCCGGCCGCAGGGCATCCTCCCCGCGCGCCGCCGCACGCGCGAGCTGGGCGAGCCCTGAGATGGCCACCTTCCTCGAGACGCGCGGGGTGACCAAGCGATTCGGCGGCCTCGTCGCCCTGAACCGCGTCGACTTCGAACTCGAAGAGGGACGGATCGCCTCCATCATCGGGCCCAACGGCGCGGGCAAGACGACCTTCTTCAACGTCTTCACCGGCCTCTATGTGCCCGAGGAGGGCTCGGTCAAATTCCGCGGCCACTCGCTCACCGGGCTGCGCCCCGACGAGATCACCACCCTCGGCGTGTGCCGGACGTTTCAGAACATTCGGCTCTTCCGGAACATGACGGCGGTGGAGAACGTGTTGGTGGGTATGCACGCTCGGGTAAACGCGGGCTTCTGGGGCGCGGTGAGCCGCAACCCGCACTGGAAGCGCGAGGAGGGGCGGCTCTGGTCGCGGGCCGCGGAGCTCCTCGACGTGGTCGGCCTGCGCGACCGTGCCAATGAGATCGCGCGCAACCTGCCCTACGGCGATCAGCGACGGCTCGAGATCGGCCGCGCCCTCGCCTCTCAGCCCGCACTGCTCCTCCTCGACGAGCCCACCGCAGGCATGACCCAGGGAGAGGCGCGCAGCCTCATGGCGCTCCTGCGCAAGCTGGTGAACGATCTCGGCCTCACCATCCTCCTCATCGAGCACAACATGCGCGTGGTGATGGAGGTCTCCGACCACGTCACCGTGCTCGACCACGGGGAGAAGATCGCCGAGGGGCGGGCCACCGACGTCCAGAGGAACCCCCGCGTCATCGAGGCCTATCTCGGCCGCCGAAAGTGGACGCCGCGCGCGGAGGCCGAGCGTGCTTGAAGTCCGGAACCTTCAGGTGTCCTACGGCGAGATTCGCGCCTTGAAGGGCGTGACCTTCCGCGTGGGAGAGGGAGAGGTGGTCGCTCTCCTCGGCAACAATGGGGCGGGCAAGACCACCACCCTGCGGGCCATCTCGGGGCTCCTCGCTCCTCGCGACGGCGACGTCGTCTTCGAGGGCAGCTCGCTCGTGGGCATGGCCTCGCACGCCATCGTCCGGCGCGGGGTGACCCACGTGCCGGAAGGCCGGCGCATCTTCAACCGGCTGAGCGTGCTGGAGAATCTCGAGATGGGCGCCTTCACCCGCTCGGACGACGAGGTGCGGACGGACATCGACCGCGTCTTCGGCATCTTCACGCGGCTCCAGGAACGTCGCACGCAGGTGGCGGGGACGCTCTCGGGCGGCGAGCAGCAGATGCTCGCCATTGGCCGCGCCCTCATGGCCAAGCCGCGGCTGCTCCTTCTCGACGAGCCCTCCATGGGCCTGGCCCCCGTGCTGGTCGAGCAGATCTTCGAGACGGTCCAGACCATCAATCGTCAGGGCGTGACCATCCTGCTCGTCGAGCAGAACGCGGCCATGGCGCTGTCCATCGCCGGGCGCGGCTATGTGCTGGAGACGGGGGGCATCGTGCTGGAGGGCAGCGCGCGCGATCTCGCGGACAACCCCGAGGTGCGGCGGGCGTATCTGGGGGAGGCATGAACACTCCCCCTCACCCGGCCCTCTCCTCTTCCGGGGGCGAGGGTTCTTAGGCCCCTCTCCCCTCTGGAGAGAGGGTAGGGTGAGGGAGTGCCTCGAGGAGAGATGACATGATCAAGCAAGGACTGACCTACGAGGAGCACGAGGTCGGGGCGAAGTACGAAACGCTGGGCCGCACCGTGACCGAGGCGGACGTCTGCGCTTTCGTCAACCTGTGCGGCTTCACCGAGTCGCTGTTCTACGACATGGAGTACGTGACGACCTCCTCCGTCTTCAAGGGCAAGCCCGCGCCCGGCGCCTTCACCTTCTGCCTCTCCGAGGGGCTGGTGATCCAGACCGGCCTCATTCACGGCACGGGCATGTCGTATCTCGGCAGCGAGATCAAGATCGTGGCGCCCGTGCTCGTGGGCGACACCCTGCGCGTCCGCGTGGTCGTCACCGACAAGCGCGAGACCAAGAAACCCGATCGGGGTATCGTCACGTATCGCCACGAAGTCGTGAACCACCGCGGGGAGATCGTCCTGGAGGCGGTCATCAAGCGGATGATCAAGCGGAAAGCCGTCCCCGCCGCCTAATGCTCGTCCTGAGCCGCGCCGATCTCGAGCGGCTCCTCGACCCTCCGTCTGTCATCGCCGCCGTCGAGACGGCGTTCCGGGAAGCAGCGGCGGGACGCACCACCGCGCTGCCCCGCGCCGTGCTGCCCATGGCCAAGGACAAGCTCTTCCTCGGCATGGTCTCTCTCCTGCCCCGGCGGCGGGCCCTCGGCGCCAAGCTCATCACGGTGATGGCCGGCAACCGCGCGCGAGGCCTCCCCACCGTGCACGCCTCCTACCTCTTGAGCGACCCGGAGACGGGCGCGCCGCTCGCCTTCATGGAGGCGGGCTTCCTCACCGCGCTGCGCACGGGCGCCGCCTCCGCCCTCGCCGCGCGCCTCCTCGCTCGACCCGATGCCCGGCGCATCACCTGCTTCGGCGCGGGCGTGCAGGCCGAGCAGCAGCTCCGCTGCCTCCACGCTGTCCTGCCCATGGAGCGCGTGCAGGTGGTCGGCCGCGATGCCGAGCGGGCGCGCGCCTTCGCCTCGCGGATGCGCGAGATGCTCGGCGTGCCCGTCGAGGCCACCACCGACCGACGTGCCGCCGTACGCCAGGCGGACGTGGTCACCTGTTCGACGACCGCCGCGCGCCCGGTCTTCGCGGGTCGCGATCTCCCCGCGGGTGTCCACGTGGATGCGGTGGGCGCGTTCCGCCCCGCCACGCGCGAGATCGACACGGATGGTGTCCGACGCGCCTACGTGGTGGTGGACACCTACGAGGGCGCGTGGGAGGAGGCGGGCGATCTCCTCATCCCCATCAAGGCACGGGTCATCACGCGACGCCACGTCAAGGCAGAGCTCGGCGAGGTGGTGACGCGGAAGAAGCCGGGACGCGTGAGTACCGAGCAGATCACCCTCTTCAAGTCTGTGGGCTGGGCGCCCGAAGATGCGGTGACCGCGCGCCTCGCGTATGATCGCGCCATGGCCCAGGGCGTCGGCACGGAGGTGCCGCTGTGAGCGCGCGCGCCAGCATCGCGCACATCAACGTATCGCCCGAGGGTGGCGTGCCCAAGCGATCCGTGCCCTCGGCTACCGTGACCGAGCTCGGCCTCGCCGGCGACACGCAGCGCGACCGCCGATACCATGGCGGGCCCGAGCGCGCGGTCTGCCTGTTCGCCCTCGAGCAGATCCAGGCGCTCCAGGGCGAAGGACATACCATCACCCCTGGCTCCATTGGCGAGAACGTGACCGTGGTGGGCCTCGACTGGGCGAGCATCGTCCCCGGCTCGCGCCTGGAGCTGGGCGATCAGGTCGTAGTCGAGGTGACGCGCTACACGAGCCCCTGCTTCAACATCAAGTCGAGCTTCAGCGGCGGCGACTACTCGCGGGTCTCGCAGAAGACGTACCCCGGCTGGAGCCGCGTGTACGCGCGCGTGCTCCGGACGGGCGACATCCAGCAGGGCGACCGCGTCCGTCTCCTCGACACCCCATGAGCACGGCCGACGCCGTCATCGTGGGCGGCGGCGTCACCGGTTGCTCGCTCGCCTTCCAACTCGCCGGGCTCGGTCTTCGACACGTGCTGGTGCTGGAGCGCCGCTTCATCGGCGCGGGGGGCACGGGGCGCTCGGTGGGCATCATCCGTCAGCTCTATCCGACGCCGGAGACGACGCAGATGGTGACGCGCTCTCTCCGTGTCTTCGAGCGTTTCCACGAGGCGGTAGCCGGGGAGTCCGGCTTCGTCCGCTCCGGCGCGCTGATCGGGGTCAGCGCGGCCATGCGCCCGGCCCTCGAGAAGACCCTCGCCCTCCAGCGTGGTCTCGGCATAGAGGCAGAGATCCTGGAGCCGGCGGAGCTCGCCCGAGTCGAGCCCTCGATCGATGCCTCGTCACTGGGCTCCGTCCTCTACGAGCCCGGCTCGGGCTACGGCGATCCCACCGCGGTCACCGCGGGTTACGCAGAGGCGGCGAGGAAGCGCGGGGCCATCATCGAGCAGGGGCAGGAGGTAACGGCAATTCACCAGTCGCGCGGCCGCGTCATCGGCGTCACCACGGCGGCGGGCGACCGCATCGACACCCCCGTGGTGGTCAACGCGGCCGGGTTGTGGTCACCCGCGGTGGCGCGGCTCGCTGGCGTCGAGCTGCCCATCATCATCGGGCGCCATCCCGTGTTCGTGATCGAGCGCGGTCCAGACTTCGGTCGGCCCCACATGGTCTATCTCGACCTGGCCGGCGGCAGCTACGTGCGACCGGAGACGGGCGGCTTCACCCTCACCGGCTCGCTCACCGACGACGAGACGCAGCATCCGATGGACCCCGAGCTCTTGGGCGCTGAGCCCGGCTTCGACGAGGCCGACGTCGCCCTCGAGCGCACGAGCCGCGCCCTGCCCGGCCTCGCCGAGGCGCGCTACGCGCGCGGCTGGGCGGGCGCCTTCGACATCACTCCGGACTGGATGCCCATCCTCGACGAGTCGCCGCTCTCTGGCTTCTTCGTCGCCGCGGGCATGTCCGGGCACGGCTTCAAGCTGGCGCCTGCGGTGGGCGAGATGATGGCCGCTCTCGTCACGGGCGCGACGCCGCCCGTGGATCGCGCGCCCTTCCGCCTCGCGCGCTTCGCAGGACGCGCGAGCGCGGGCACCTTCGTCTCCTCGTATCTGGGCAGCAAGTAGCACGAGTGCCGCACGTGCGATCGGGGCGGGTGGCGGCGGGGGCGGGGGTGCGCTCCAGCGGAGTGGGACCCCCGAAGCCTGTGCGCCGCCCGCAGGGCGGCGATTCAGGCGAGTGGGTGACGCAGCTGGAGCGCACCCCCGCCCCCGCCGACGGGCCCCGACCCGTCTCGCGCTCCTCGCGATCGTAGAATCTGGGCTGTCGCTGCCTTGACCCTGCTGGGGCACCGTGACACTCTGGCGCCATGACACCCCCTTCCTCGCGTCGCACCCGCATCGGCGTCGACATCGGCGGCACCTTCACGGACCTCGTATGGGTCGACGACGCGACCGGCGCCGTCCAGGTCGGCAAGCTCCTCACCACGCCCAAGGATCCCTCCCAGGCCGTGGAGCAGGGCGTGGTCACCGTGCTCAATGACGCGGGAAGCCTCGCCGCCGACGTGCGCTCGCTGATCCACGGCACGACGCTGGCTACCAACGCGCTCATCGAGCGCAAGGGCGCGCGGACGGGGCTGCTCACCACCGCCGGCTTCCGCGACGCGGTGGAGATCGGGCGTGAGGGGCGCTACGACATGTACGACCTCTTCATCGACCACCCCTCGCCGCTCGTGCCGCGCCACCTCCGCCTCGAGGTGTCGGAGCGCATGCTGGCCGATGGCCGCGTGCTGACGCCGCTCGATCCCGCCTCCGCCCGCGCGGCCATCGAGCGGCTCCGCGGGGCCGGCGTGGAGGCGCTGGCCATCTGCCTCCTCCACGCCTATCGCAACCCCGCCCACGAGCGCGCCCTGCGCGACATCTGCGCGGAGCTTCTGCCTGGAGTGCCCGTGTCCTGCTCGTCGGACGTGGTGCCGGAGATCCGCGAGTACGAGCGCACCTCCACCACCTGCGCCAACGTTTACGTCATGCCGCTGATGGCGCGCTATCTCGACGACCTGGAGCGCAAGCTCCACGACCTCGGCATTCCCGGTAACTTCTACATCATGCTGTCCGCAGGCGGCGTGGCCACCCCCGACACCGCCAAGCGCGTGCCCATCCGCCTCGTGGAGTCGGGCCCCGCCGCGGGTGCGCTGGCCGCCGCGCGCATGGCGCGCGAGCTAGGCGAGCCCAAGCTCCTCTCCTTCGACATGGGCGGTACCACCGCCAAGGCCTGCGTCATCGACGTCGGCGAGCCGCTCCTCGCCCGCGAGTTCGAGGTGGCGCGCGCCGACCGCTTCAAGAAAGGCTCGGGGCTGCCCATTCGCGTCCCCTGCATCGAGCTCATCGAAATCGGCGCAGGCGGCGGCTCGCTAGCGCGCGTGGATCGCATGGGCCTCCTCAAGGTCGGGCCGGACAGCGCGGGCGCCGATCCAGGCCCTGCCTGCTATGCACAGGGGGGAAAGGTGCCGACGGTCACCGATGCCGATCTTCTCCTGGGCTATCTCGATCCGGGTTTCTTCCTGGGCGGCCGCATGCGCCTTGACGTGGACGCGGCGAGGCAGGCGGTGGAGGACACCGTGGGCCGCACCATGGGCCTGGCCGTGACGGAGGCGGCGTGGGGGATCCACCGCGTGGTCAACGAAAACATGGCGGCCGCCGCGCGCGTGCACGGCATCGAGCGCGGCAAGGACCTCCGCGCCTATCCGCTCTTCGCCTTCGGCGGCGCGGGTCCCGTGCATGCCTGGCACGTCGGACGCATCCTCAAGGTGCCGCGCGTGCTCGTGCCCTTCGGCGCAGGCGCCATGTCCGCCTACGGCCTCCTCGCCGCGCCGCTCGCCTTCGACTTCGTCCGCACCGCGTCCCAGCGGCTGGACACCGCGGACTGGTCGCAGATCAACCGGCTCTACGAAGAGATGGAAGCGGAGGGGCGCGCTATCTTACAGAATGCCGCCGTGGCAGACAGAGACGTGCGCATCCGCCGCACGGCGGAAATGCACTACACGGGGCAAGGGCACGAGGTCGAGGTCGAGCTGCCGCCGGGGCGTCTCTCCGCAGCCAGCCTTGGCGTTATCGTCGAGCGATACGAGGCGGCGTATCGCGCGCTCTACAGCCGTGTCCCCCTCGGCGTGCCCATCGAGGCGCTCAACTTCCGCGTGGTCGTCTCCGGTCCCGTGCCCGACATTTCCGTCTCGGGATCCCGGCCGGACGCTGTTCCCGCCGCGGCGACCACGCCGGCACCGAAGGGACGGCGCCAGGCGTACTTCCCCGAAGCGGGCGGCTATGTGGACACGCCCGTGTACGACCGCTACGCCCTCAACCCGGGCGCGGCCTTCGCAGGCCCCGCCATCGTCGAGGAGCGCGAGTCGACCACGGTGATCGGACCAGACGCGCGCGTCCGCGTCGACGGCCACCTCACCCTGATCCTCGAGCTGAATCCAACGCCCGCAGGCGACGCGAGCGTTTAGGTGGGGACTACATTGGATCCCATCACCCTCGACATCTGCTGGAACCGTCTCATCGGCGTGGTGAACGAGCAGGCCGCCGCCTTGATGCGCACCTCCTTCACCTCCATCGTGCGCGAGGCGGGCGATCTCTCCGCGGGCGTCTTCGACCGCCGCGGTTGGATGGTGGCGCAGGCGGTGACGGGAACGCCGGGGCACATCAACTCCATGGCGCTCGCCATGAAGCACATCCTCGATGTCTATCCACTCGAAGCCTGGGCCCCCGGCGATGTGGTCATCACCAACGACCCGTGGAAGACCTCGGGGCACCTCAACGACGTGACCATCTGCAATCCCGTGTTCCGCGGCCGCGACCTCGTAGCCTTCTTCGCCTCCACCTGCCACTCCGCGGACATCGGCGGCCACGTCCTCTCTGCCGAGGCGCGCGAGGTCTACGAGGAAGGCCTCTTCATCCCCATCATGAAGCTCTACGAGGCGGGACGGATCAGCCAGCCCCTGGAGGCGATGATCCGCGCCAACGTGCGCGTGCCCGACCTCGTGATGGGCGATTTCCACGCCCAGATCGCGGGGGGCAGCGTAGGCGGTGACCGCCTCACGGAGTTCATGGACGAGTTCGGCCTGGAGCGCCTGGAGCCGCTCGCCGACGAAATCGTCACGCGGACGGAGCGGGCCATGCGCGAAGCCATCGGACGACTGCGCCCCGGCGTCTACGAGTACGCCATCACCTCGGACGGCTACGGGGAGCCCCTCACCGTGAAGTGCCGCTGCGAGATCGCGGGCGAGCAGCTCTCCATCGACTTCGCGGGGTCGTCGCCGGCAAGCCGTCGCGGCGTCAACGTCGTGATGAACTACACCGAGGCCTATACCACCTACGGCGTCAAGGTGATCGTGAGCCCCGACGTGCCGAACAACGAGGGCGCCTTCCGCGTGCTGCGCATCACCGCCCCCGAGGGCAGCATCCTGAATGCGCGGCACCCCGCGCCGGTGGCCGCCCGCCACGTGATCGGTCACTTCCTGCCTCACGTGGTGGCAGGCGCGCTCAAGGAGGCGCTGCCCGATCACGTGATGGCCGAGGGCTCGGCCAACATCTGGGGCATCCAGCTCTCGGGCAAGGACCGGGCGAAGCGCCCCTTCGTGTACACCTTCTTCGCCTCCGGCGGCACCGGTGCGCGGCCGACCAAGGATGGGCTCAGCGCCACGGCATTTCCCTCCGGAGTCCTCGGCACGCCCGTGGAGGTGGTGGAGACGTTGGCCCCATTGCTGGTGGAGCGCAAAGGACTCCGGGATGGATCCGGCGGCGATGGACGCTTCCGCGGCGGCCTCGGCCAGGCCCTGACCTTCCGCGTGCTCACCGACGATCCGGCGACCTGTTCCGTCTTCTGCGACCGCACGACAATTCCCGCGCAAGGATTCTTCGGCGGGAAGCCCGGGGCGCGGGGCGCCCTCCTCGTCAATGGAAAAGCCCCGGAGAATCCGAAAGCGGAACAGCTGATCCAGCCCGGCGACCTGATCGAGCTCTTGATGCCGGGAGGAGGCGGCTACGGGCCGCCCTCGGCGCGTGATCCTGTCCTGAGGGAGCGCGACCTGGTCGAGGGGTACGCCACGTCATCTCGCGAAGGGTGAGGTCGACTGGCCGCGAGGGTCAGAGGCGCCGGGCGGCGCGTCTCCATCTCACCGCCCGGCGCGCGATGCTCCAGCCTAGAGACCGCTGCCTCCGTGACCCATGTTGAAGTCATAGCCGATCACGTCTACGCGATACCCGTAGCTGGCCGGCGCTTGGACTTGGAAGTAGCCTCGGCCCCGAGATGGCACGGTGTCGCCCATCCGCTGGACTTCCGTACCGACCACGTTGCCCGCGGCGTCCAGGTTGCTGACCCGGAGCTCGACATTCTCCGCGGCCCGGCCGTAGTCGTTGTAGACATAGCCCGAGATGTTCGACATGCCGGCCCGTGCGGGCTCGGCGCTCCACTGGACGTGAAACACCCGCTCCGACAGGGTCGGCTCCGGTGTCGTGGCGGTCGGCTGAGATGAATCGCCGGAGTTGACGGGCTGAGCGACCACCCGCGGGGCCCACGTCAGCAGCATTCCGATGATGGCTCCCACGATGACGACGGCGAGAACGACAGACTTCGAGTACTTGACCATGGACTGGCCCTCCTTCACGAGACCTAGCTATTGAGCAGAAACTCTGTGTCGGACCGAGAACGGACGGCTAGGCGGAAGGAGGCGCGCGATCTCTCCAACGAGGTGACGGCGGTACAGATCCGTGGCCGACGCATGGCCGCCGCCGTGGCGCTGATCCAGGCCTTGGGCGGCGGCTGGAGCGCGGGCGAGCTGCCGTCGACCAAAGAGGTGACGCAGCGCGAGCGACCAGCCGCTCCGCCGCCGTGAGCCGCCTCAGCGCGATCGGGTCGGGCGGAGCGGCATGATCTCTTGGCCGGGCTCGAGCTCGTGAAGCTCGGTCAAGATCAGGATGGTGCATTTCGATGAGAAGCGGCAAAACACGGGCCTCCGCGCCATCATGCAGCAGATCCAGAAAGGCGCCTACGCGACCATCTGGCCTTTCGACCTCGCCGCGGCCAAGGTGATGTATCCTCTGCCCGGCTACAAGGAGAAGAATAGGCGGAGGTCCCCATGCCCGACGTCGTCGG
>DATGCY010000273.1:0-2794 GCA_035311385.1 Candidatus Methylomirabilota bacterium | reverse complement strand
CTCTCTTCGAAGAGCGCGGTTCGGGCTCTTCAAGGGAGACCAGGTCGGCCTCGTCGGTCCCCGCGGCTCGGGTAAGTCCACGTCCTCAAGATCCTCGCCGGTCTGCTCACCCAGCGCCCACCGCCTCGATCTGGCGCAGCTCGTCCACACCGAGGTCGAAGCCAGAGCTGGCGAGGTCCTCCCGCATGTGCCGGGGATCCGTGGTGCCCGTCAGCGGCAGCATCCCCACCTGTTGGGCGAAGCGGAAGACGAGCTGGGCGATGGTCTTCCCGTGCCGCCGAGCCATGCCGACGATCTCAGGCCCGCCGAGGGCATGCACGTTGGCGGTGAGGAGGGAGAAGCCCTGGTAGACGATGTCGCGCTCGGCACAGTATCGGCGCACGTCGCGATCCCAGTAATTGACGGCGAAGCAGCGGTTCTGCACGAAGCGCGGCAGGATCTGCGCGGACTCGACGAGCAGGCGCAGCTGGCCCAGGTTCACATTGCTGACGCCGATCACCCGCGTCCGGCCGGCTTGACAGAGGGCCTCCATCTCCCGCCACACCGCGAAGTCGGCCTCACCGAGCCCCCGACCCACCGAGGGGCCGTGCAGGACGTAGGAGTCGAGGTAGTCGGTGCGGAGATGCTCCAGGGACGAGGCGAAGGACTGCCGCACCTGGGTGGGATAGTCCGCGCCGGGATCGTAGGGAAGGCGATGATCCTGGCCGCCCGCATAGGTGAACTTGGTCTGGAGGAACAGATCCTCGCGCCGGAGCTTGCCCTCGCGATAGATCCCCTCAAGGGCTTCGCCCACCGCCTGCTCGAAATAGTGGCGCCGCTGATTGGCGGTGTCGATGCCGCGGAATCCCGCCTCGACAGCCAGCCTCGTCAGCGGTGCCGTTCGCTCTTCCTTCCACGCCGTGCCGTACAGGAACGCAGGATGAGCCATGAGGCCTCCTCGACTACAATCATGCGCCAGGAGTGCACGACGCGGTATACCATGCCTCAATCACCGATGACGAGACCCTGCCAGAGGACGGAGGACCAGCGTGCCCCCTAGGAAAAAACTGACGAAGCGTCGCGCCAGCGTCACTCGGACGCCCGCGCCGCGAGCCCCCAAGACACCCTCACCGGAGCCCCCGCCGCCCGAGGATGTGGTCGCCGAAGTGGTCGATATGCCGCTCCCCGCGGAGGTCGCCACCGTGCACGTGGAACCGGCCTTCGCGGAGCGAGTGTCCCCCGTTCCGGAGCGGCCGCATCCGTCGGCCCGGCGCGCCATCTTCTTCGATGTCGAGAATACGAGCCGCGCCGCCCACATTGCCCGCGTCATCGAGCATCTCTCCGTGGACCGCACCGACCGGCGCACCGACTTCGTGGCCGTCGGCAACTGGCGCGTGATCGGGCACGATACCGCACGGCTCCTCGCGCGCCACGGCGCCCATCTCGTGCACAGCGCCCCTTCGGTGGGCGTGCGCGACTGGAGCGACCTGCGCATCGCCGTGGCGGCCGGGGTGTGGCTCGCTTCCGCCCGGCCCGGGGACGTGATCGAGGTGGTGTCCGACGACCGCGCCTTCGACGCAGTGGGCGACGTGTCGGCGAGCCTGGGCATCACCTTTCGCCGTCTCTCCTTCCGCGGGATCACCGGCGACAGCTCCCGCGTGGCCGAGACGACCGAGCGCGGGCCGGCCCAGGCCGCGGGCGCTGGCCGGCATCAGTCGCGGCGGCGCGGCCGCAGCGGCTGGCGCGACCGCCACGCCCCTTCGCGGCCCGAGCCCACGACGCCGCCGGCGCCGCCTCCCCCGCCGCCGCACATCGTGCGAGCTCCCGTGGAGGGAGAGCCGCACACCGCGCCTCACGACGAGCTCGTCACCGTCGTGCAGGATCTCATCCACAACGCGGGCGGCCGCGGGGTGACCATCGACATGCTGGCCAATGCCCTCAAGTCCCGAGGCTTCAGTCGCCCGCCCGGCTCCCCTCGCCTCATCACGCGCTTGCGTCGCATCAAGGAGCTGACGGTGAGCCGATCGGGCGCCATTACCCTGACCGAGGGCGTCGTCCCGTCCGTGGAGGAGCACGACGCATCTCATGAGCAACCCGAGGAGATCGGGATGACGATCGATCGCCCCGCCGAGCAGGTCGCGTGGCCGATCGACCCGAACGAGGACCTGAGCGTTGGCCCCGGGAACGAGGCTTTCCCCTCGAGCCAGACGGCGGCGATGCCGACGACGGGGGCGGGCGGCCCGCGGCGCGGCCGGCGATCGCGTCGGGGCGGCCGGCGCCATCGCCGACGCGGAGCGGGCGCGCCCGCCGCCACTCAGTAGCGGCGGGCACGCGCGGCTCTAGTCCAGGCTAGGAACCTGTCGGAGAAAGCGCGCATGACGCCCCTGACCAACCGGTTGCCGCTCAAATGTTCCGCTCCGAGCGCGGGCTTTGCCAGCGCAACCGAATCCTCGGGGGAGGTTCGGAAGGGGGATCGACTCAGCCCTCGCCTCGCGGCAGTCACAACGCGCCGCTCGGCTCGAACTGCGGCCCCCTTCCGAGCATCCTAGGCGGGGAGCTTGTAGAGACGAGCGCAGTTGTCCCAGAGGATCTTGGCCTTGGTCTTGTCGCTCACGCCCTACAGGTGAACGAACTCCTCGATGGCCACGGGGAAGAGCCCGTCGGAGTGGGGATAGTCCGTGGAGACCACGATGTTGTCGTCGCCGATCGCCTCCACCACTTGACGCAACGGCTTCTCGTCGGCGTCGGTGGCGATGTAGCACTGGCGGAAGAAGTACTGGCTGGGGAGCTGGGAGATCTGCACCTCCGAGCCCGG
>DATGCY010000272.1:0-3455 GCA_035311385.1 Candidatus Methylomirabilota bacterium | reverse complement strand
ATCGTCCGCCGTCCCTCGCCCGCGCGCCGTGGCAGACGCGCTCGACCCGTCCCGTGTACGAGAACCGCTGGATCCGCGTGCGCGAGGACGTGGCCCTCCTGCCCGATGGGAGCACCACCATCTACGGCGTGGTGGAGTGCGCGGAGTGCGTGGGGGTCCTTCCCTTCGTGGAACCCGACACCGTGCTCCTCGTGGGACAGCATCGCTATGTCGCCCAGGACTTCTACTGGGAGATGCCCACGGGCGGTCAGCATCCGGGGGAAAGCCCGATCGAAGCGGCCCAGCGCGAACTGGGCGAGGAAGCGGGCTACGAGGCGGGCTCGCTCGTGAAAATCTGCGACTTCCATACCTCCAAGAGCATCCTGCGCGAGACCGCCCACCTCTATGTCGCGCGCGACCTCCGACCCATCTCCCGGCCGCCCGACCCCACCGAGTTCATCGAGCGCCGCGCGTTCTCTTTCGCGGACGTGCTGCACATGGTGGTACGTGGTGAGATCAAGGACTCCATGACGGTGATCGCCGTGCTCCACGCCGCGCGCCTTCGCGGCGCCTGAGTCCGCCTCGCTCAGCCCTTGAGCGCGCCCAGGGTGAGACCGCGCACGATGTGCTTCTGCACGAGCAGGGCGAGGAGGAGCACGGGCAGCGTGATCACGGTGGCCGCCGCCGTGAGTCCGCCCCAGTTGATCTCCTCGTAGGAGAGGAAGCTGTACACGGCAATGGGCAGCGTCCGCGTCTTGAAGCCCGCCACGATGAGGGAGAAGAGGAAGTTGTTCCACGAAAAGATGAAAGCGAGGATGCCCGTGGCCACGATGCCGGGCTTGGCGAGGGGGATGGCGATGCGCAGGAAGGCTTGCCAGTGAGTGCAGCCGTCGATGCGCGCTGACTCGATGAGGTCTCCCGGCACGTCCTCGAAGAAGCCCATCATCACCCAGAGCACGAGGGGCAAGGCCACGATCAGGTGGGTGAGGATGAGCGCGGTGTAGGTGTCGATCATCTTCGCCTTGGTGAACAGGATGAACCACGGAATGAGGTAGCCGATGCCCGGGGCCATCCGCGCGGTGAGAATTCCCAGGGCGATCCCCGTCCGCCGGAACCGAGCGATGGCGTACGCCCCCGGCAGGCCGAGGAGGAGGGCAAGGCCGGTGGAGCCCAAGGCCACCACGAGGCTGTTCACGGTGAAGGTGAAGAACGGGTTCTTTTGGAACACCTCTCGATAGTTCGACAGGGTGGGCATGAACACCCACACCGGGGGAAACGCGGTGTTCTGCACCTGCGTCTTGAGGGAAGAGAGGAACATCCAGCCGAGAGGGAAGAGGAACGGGACGAGGAGGAGCACGAGCAGCATGTAGGTCCAGGGATTGACCCGGTCGCGCCGTCCCTTGGAGACGCTGATCACCACGCCCCCCGCCGCACCTTGATGAGGAGCAGGCTCACCCCCAGCACGAGGGCGAAGAGGATCACGAGGAGCGAGCTCGCATAGCCGATGTGGAAGTAGAACAGCCCCACCTGGAACGTGTAGACGTTGAGAGTCTCGGAGGCGAAGCCCGGGCCGCCCTGGGTCATCACGTAGATGATGTCGAAGGTCTTGAGGCAATCGATGGCCCGGAAGAGGAGGGCTACGATGATGGTGGGGCGGAGGAGCGGCAGGGTGATACGCCAGAACATCTGAGCCGACGAAGCGCCGTCGATCAGGGCCGACTCGTAGGGTTCGATGGGAAGTGTGGCGAGCCCCGCCAGGGTGATGAGCGTGATGAGGGGCGTCCACTCCCATGTGTCCACGATGACCAGTGCGGGCACGACCACCGCCGCGTTGCTGACCCACTTGTAGGGACCGAGGCCAACCAGACCGACCAGGTAGTTCATCACGCCCAGCGTCGGGTTGTACATCATCATCCACACCAGCGCGATGGCCACCGGCGTCGCCACCATGGGGAGGAGGAAGATCGACCGGACCAGCCCCTTGCCCCGGAAGGGCCGGTTCAGGACGAGGGCGATGGCGACTCCCAGCATGAGCTGGAGGAGGGTGGCCAGCCCGGTGAAGTACACAGTGAGCCACAGCGCGTTGCGGAAGCGATCGTCCTCGACGAAGGCGCGCCGGAAGTTGCCCAGCCCAACGAACTGCGGGCTGGTCAGGCTGGAGGCGAACCAGGAATGTGCGCTCATGTAGAGGGTGTAAGCCACGGGGAAGGCCATGAGGAGGGTGACGGCGAGGACGGAGGGACCGGTGAAGACCGGCACCGGGTGGCGCTCGACGACGCGAGACCACCCGGTGCCGAGAGGACGCAACGGGAGGGCTACTTCTTCTCCGTCTCCGCCATGATGCGCTTGACGTCGGCCGCCGCCTTGTTGTCGGCAGCCCGCACGTCGCCGCCCTGGATCGAGACCACGATGGCGGCCCCGATGGCGTCACGGCATTCCGCCACCGCGACCACGGGCGGGTTCCACAGCGGCGTGCCGACCTTGGAGCCCACGGTGAGCGACTCGCGCAGGTCCGCGGGCACCTTGCTGAGTCCCTTGGCGTCCTTCCATACGGAATCACGCGCGCCCAGCACGCCCTTCTCGCTCTGGACGGCGAGCACCTGTTCCTTCGCGGTCGCCCACTGCATGAAGAGCCACGCCGCCTTCTGGTTCTGGCTGGTCTTGGGCATGGCGAGTCCCCACACTGCCACCGTCGAGCCGTACTGTCCCTTGGGCCCGCGCGGGAACAGCGCGTAGCCGACCTTGCCGATCACCTTCGACTTCTGCGGGTCCTCGATGACGGGGAAGAGCGCGTTGGAGTCGGTGTACATGGCGGACTTGCCTTGCGAAAAGATGGACGAGGCCTCATACCAGTGGTTGTTCTCCGAGCCCGGAGGGCCATACTGGCGGAGGAGACGGCCGTAGAGATCGAGCGCCTTCACGCCGTCCTCGTTGTTGAACATCGGCTCGCGGTTGGGGCCGAGCCAGGTGCTACCCATCGCGTGCAGGTAGGCGGCGAACGTCGAGGTGGCGGCGGCCCGCTTGCCGCGCGCCACGATGCCATAACCTGGCTGGCCGTCGTCGGTCATGGCCTTGCCGTTCAGCGCCTTGGCCGCCGCCTCCAGCTCCTCGAGAGTGGTGGGAACCTTGACGTTGTACTTCTGGAAGACGTCCTTCCGGTACATGAGCGAGGCGTTCTCGACCTGGATGGGTACCCCGACGATCTTGCCCTCGATCACCATCGCGTCCCGGGTCTTTTCCAAAAAGTCGTTCCAGTTGTAGTCGGGCGCGGTGAGCGCGGGATTCTTCAGGAACTCGTCGACGGGCTGCAGCCACCCCGCCCGCATGTACTTGAGGCCTTCCTGTGCGGGCATGCTCATGAACACGTCGATGGAGCTGGCGCCGGAGGTGAGCTCGACGAGGACCTTGGCCCGGAACTGATCTTCCGGATATACCTCGGTGACGAGCTTCACGCCGGTGAGCGCCTCGAACTCCTT